>CAYRNH010000092.1:0-8871 GCA_964425515.1 uncultured Thiotrichaceae bacterium
TGAGCAGCACTCTGCTGGCACATGCTTCAGATCTGGCCAAGGAAAAGCGCTGGGCTGATCAGATCGTAGACTCGATCATCAGTGGCGATGCTATCTGGCTGAACGATGGCAGCAGTAAATTCCTGTCTATTTACACCACTGCCGAAGGCAATAGCGACCGTGCCGTCATTATCATGCACGGCATCGGCGCCCACCCGGACTGGCAACAGGTGGTACATCCATTGCGTGTCGGCCTCACCGACTATGGCTGGAACACACTGTCCATCCAGATGCCGATCCTGGCCAACGATGCCAAAGCGACAGACTATGCACCATTGTTCCCAAAAGAAGTTCCGGCACGCATCAATGCGGCTATTAAGTATTTACATGAAAACGGCGTCACGCATATTGTGCTTGTCGGCCACAGCATGGGTTCGATCATGGGCGCTTACTACCTCAGCAAGCACAGCGAAAACCTGGAGGGCTTTGTCGGCATCGGCATGTCCGGGCATCTTGGTTCAGGCGCGATGGACGCATCGCATTCTCTCAAGTCAATCCATATACCTGTGTTAGATCTGTATGGCAGCGATGATTTGAAATCCGTGCTGAACACAACAAAACAACGCAAAGCCGCTGCAAAAACCGCAGGCAACAAATACTATTCACAAAAAATGATCAAAGGCGCGAATCATTTTTTTGATGGCAGGGATGATGAACTGATTACTGCCGTGTCTAACTGGCTGAACAATCTACCCAAATAACAACTATCACAAACCATCAGTGTGCTTATTAAATTGCGCGTGCAATGCTCCAGATACCGACCGTCTGCACACCTGCTTTTTTCAGAACGCGCGCCAGCTCGTTCACAGTTGAGCCGGTGGTGACCACATCGTCTATCAAAACCACATGCTTGTATTTGATCGTTGCCGTCACCGCAAATGCACCGCGTATGTTTTGACGCCGTTGTTTTGCATTCAGCCCGGTCTGCTGTTCGGTTTCACGAACCCTTAACACCGCCTCACTCGCCAGTGGAATTTTCAGCCTTTTCGCAATTATTTTCGCCAGTTCGTGCGACTGATTAAAACCACGCTCATACAACCGCCTGCTATGCAACGGCACTGCAATCAAACAATCAGGTTTTTCAGCATCAATCAGTTCGCGCAGCAATAACTCTGCCAGCAGTCTTGAATAAGACAGGCTGTTATGAAATTTATACCGCGTCACCAGCTGCACGACTTTATTTTCATAGCGCAGCAGACTTATCGAATGATCAAACACAGGCGACTGTTTCAGGCAGTGCCCGCACAGGCTATTCGCTCTATACTCACCTTCCAGTGGTAAAGCACACTGCGTACAGGCATACCGTATAAAGGGCAAAGACTGGTAACAGGACAGACAGATATCAAGATCCGCATGGCCAGGCCTCTGGCACAGCACACATCTTGGAGGAAAAATTATTCTGGAAATTGTTTTCAGCATTCCCTGCCTCTTTATAAATCCCGTTACATATAGACGGCGCTAATCTGCTTTTTTTTCCATCATCAGTAGCTCACATTTATCAGCAGGCAGTGGCTTACTGTAATAATAACCCTGTAAAACGTCACAACCCATTAAAATCAGACGCTCACCTACCGCCTTACTTTCCACTCCCTCGGCCACCACCATCATCCCAAGATTATGCGCAAGATCGATGATCGATTTCACGATCAGCTCATCATCTTTATTCTCTGCCATATCAATGATGAACGATTTATCGATTTTCAATTCATTCACTGGCATTTTTTTCAGGCGCGATAATGATGAATACCCTGTTCCAAAATCATCGATTGAAAGCCCTATTCCCAGACTGCGGATATAATCCAGCATCTCAGAAACACCTTCATGTTCAGACAGAAACATGCTTTCAGTAATTTCAAATGTGAGGTACCAGCCATTGCCTCTGTCATTGATAATCCGATCAAGTTGTATAATAAACTCTGGATTTATCAGGTCCTGCGCCGAAATATTGACCGAAACAGTAATTTCATAACCACTATCATTCCAGGCAATCGCCTGCTTCAGCGCTATCTCTATCAGCCAGTATGTGTACCTGCTTATCAAGCCCGATTGTTCCAGCTCGTGGATGAACACGTCTGGCGCAATCTCGCCCAGAGCGGGACTGTTCCAGCGGCCTAACGCTTCGACAGATATAATTCGTCCCGTGCCGCATTGTATTTGTGGTTGATAATGTAATCTGAATTCGTTCTGATCCAGCGCCTTGTGTAGATCGGCCACCATGGTCAGATGTCTCAACGATGACCTGTCATCATCAGGACTGTATAACATTGCGCCTTTTTTACTATCTTTCGCCAGATACATGGCTGAATCTGCGTGGCGCAATAACTCACTCACCCCATCACCGTGCTGTGGATACATGGCCACACCGATACTGCCGCCGACGACTACCTTGGAATCATCAATCAAAAACGGTTGTTCGAGCGTATGCAACAATTCCCTGGCGCACTGCATCGCCTCTTCCTGTGACTGTTGCAAAATCAGCACAAACTCATCGCCACCTAACCGCGCCAGAGTTTCTTCTGCGCTAATGTGTTTTAACAGACGTTTCGCAATGTCTTTGAGCAGGCGATCGCCTTTTTCATGGCCGAGTATATCGTTTACATTTTTGAATTTATCCAGATCAATCAGCAATACCGCGACTGTTTCATCTTCATCATGTGCCTGCGCTATTGCTCGTACCAGACGGTCACGAAACAAAGAACGATTGGGTAACAAGGTTAACGGGTCATAGAGCGCAAGGCGCTCCAGTTCCTTATTGCTTTCTACCAGCTGCTTGTTCAACAGCGACAGCTGGTGACGATAATTTTCCTGAAGATACTTCGCTTCTTCCATTTTCTGCACAGCCATGGCATTTTCAATCGCCACTGAAACAATGCTGGCAAACATTTGCAACAGATTAAAATCACGTCGGGTAAATTCTTTTTCGCCTATTTTGTTGACCCCGGAAATACCACCGAGCAGGCCTTTTTTGCCACGCAGTGGCACCAGAATTACCGCACCGGCTTCTTTTTCCCATTCGGTACGCTCGGCTTCACTGAGCGAATCCAGCACGCCGCGCCACCAGGGTTTTTCGTGTTTGAATACCCAGCCACAGATACCGTAATTCAATGACAATGTTTCACCGACGATCTCGTTTGTGTTCTTGCCAGAACCGGCGCGGTAGGTATAGGTTTCGCCATTGGCATCAATGACCGGCACAAGCAGGGTTTCGGCCTTGATCAGGGCGCGAGCGCGCTCGGCAACGATGTAAAAAACCCGATCCAGGTCCAGCTCACCACCGATTTCGGCAAAAGTCTGCTGCAACAGCTCAATCTCAGCCTCGCGGTTGAGCAGGCTTTCCTTGATATCGATAATCTGTGCTTGGTCTTCGCTTTGCCCGGGCATGACCCTCTCTCGGAATACAACTTTTCAGCTACCAAGCATAGTCGATATTCCACATTACACATTCTAACCCGGCACATCACATGCCATAATAGGCCACCGATGCATCACATAAACATGAGTTCTATGACTGACTTACGCCACAACTGGAGCACTGACGAAATCGCTGCCCTGTTCCAGCTACCCTTCAATGATCTGCTGTTTCAGGCGCACAGCCTGCATCGCACACATTTTGACCACAATCAGGTGCAGGTCAGTACCCTGCTCAGCATCAAGACCGGTGCCTGCCCGGAAGACTGCGGCTATTGCTCACAAAGTGCGCGCAGCGAAACCGACATCGAGCGCGAGCGCCTGCTGCCACTGGACGAAGTGCTGGAAAAGGCTCGCATTGCGAAAGATAACGGTGCCTCGCGCTTCTGCATGGGCGCGGCCTGGCGTAATCCCACCGATAAAAACCTCGATAAAGTGATCGATATGGTCATCGGGGTCAAAGGTCTGGGCATGGAGACCTGCGTCACCCTCGGCATGCTAACCGAGGCCCAGAGCGAGCGCCTGAAAACCGCCGGGCTGGATTATTACAATCACAATCTGGACACCTCGCCGGAACATTACGGCAATATCATCACCACCCGTACCTACCAGGACCGTCTCGACACGCTCAAATACGTACGCGATGCAGGCATCAATGTCTGTTCCGGCGGCATACTCGGCATGGGTGAAACCCGTCTGGACCGCGTCTCATTGCTGCAACAGCTGGCCAACCTGCCACAACACCCGGAAAGTGTACCGATTAACATGCTGGTGCAGGTCGAAGGCACGCCCCTGCACGGGGTCGACAAGCTGGAACCACTGGAGTTTATCCGCACCATCGCGGTCGCCCGCATACTGATGCCCGCTTCCTATGTCCGCCTGTCCGCAGGCCGCACCGAGATGAGCGATGAAACCCAGGCGCTGTGTTTCTTCGCTGGCGCCAATTCCATTTTCTACGGCGACAAACTGCTGACCACCGCCAACCCCGACGAAAATCACGACCAGGTGTTGTTCGAAAAACTGGGTATCAACGCGGCTGATGAAATGGCGTCTGACACTGCTGGTGCCGCGACTGCTTAAAAGCTGACAGCGAAACCACAGAGGCACAGAGAACACGGAGGAAAGCAAAGTTCTTTGTTATAAACCAACACAATTTTCTCTGTGTTCTCTGTGCCTCTGTGGTTCGCATTTAGATTTTCAAAAATCCTGGCGAAAACTTAAAATTGAAAAACCTCGGCAAAGAACTTCAGCAACGCAAGGCGGACCACCTTTATCGCTCGCGTCGCGTTAGTGACAGCGCTCAGCAGGTCGAGATGCTGATCGATGGCCGCAAGGTCATCAGTTTTTGCAGCAATGATTATCTCGGTCTCGCCAACCATCCCGCGATCAAACAGGCTTTCATTAAAGGTATCGAACAATACGGTGCGGGCAGTGGCGCAGCACACTTGATCAACGGTCACAGTCGCGCCCATCACGAATTGGAAGAAGCGCTGGCCAAATTCAGCGGTTATCCGCGTGCTTTATTATTTTCGACAGGTTACATGGCCAACATCGGCGTGGCACAGGCTTTGCTCGGCAGAGGCGATACTGTGTTCGAAGACCGGCTCAACCACGCAT
The DNA here is from genome assembly GCA_964425515.1 of uncultured Thiotrichaceae bacterium. GTDB lineage: Bacteria > Pseudomonadota > Gammaproteobacteria > SZUA-229 > SZUA-229 > JASBSR01. The sequence continues at coordinate 5,065 of CAYRNH010000092.1, forward strand.
CCTTAATCGATGGCGGCCTGCTCAGTGGCGCGCGGTTAATACGCTATCAACACACAAATTATTCCGAACTCGCAGGCAAACTCGCAGAACACAACAATGGTGAAAAACTGGTGATGAGCGATGGCGTGTTCAGCATGGACGGCGACATCGCTGACGTAAAAACGCTCGCCGATATTTGCAAATATCACGATGCCTGGTTGATGCTCGATGATGCCCACGGCTTCGGTGTACTCGGTGAACACGGTGCCGGTATTCTGTCACACAGCCAGATCGATCCAGGTGAAGTGCCAATCTACATGGCCACACTCGGCAAAGCCATCGGTACCGCAGGCGCTTTTGTTGCGGGCAGTGAAGAACTAATCGAAACCCTGATTCAGCAGGCGCGCACCTATATCTATACCACCGCACAACCACCCGCAATCGCGGTCGCCACGCTGGAAAGTCTGCGTATTATCACAAACGAACCTGAACACCGGGAGCAGCTGCACGGCAATATCGCCTACTTTAAAAACTGCGCACAACAAGCAGGTCTGGATCTGAGCGAAAGCGAAACCGCGATTCAGCCGATCATCATCGGTGACACCGAAAAAACCGTGGCAATCAGCCAGCAGTTATTTGAACAGGGCATCCAGGTCACTGCGATCCGCCCTCCTACTGTGCCGCAAGGCACGGCGCGTTTACGGATTACGCTATCAGCCAGTCATACGCATGCACATATCGATCGGCTGGTGTCGGCACTGGGTGAGCTCCTGTAACCAGCGTTACGTTGTTAAACATTATGGTAGCACCCACTACAACGAAGCATGACTACTTTCTAATTCTAATGAGGCGGTATTTTTAAATACCCTTCTATGAAATCGAAGTCTCACAAATCAATTAACTTCAGGATCACTAAATGGATAACCCGCTTTCTCCCAGTCAACAAGTTTTATATCAACGCCTGTAACATTAGTAAATCCCATATCCATAAGGGATTTTGTGGCCAATGCGCTGCGCCCACCACTGGCGCAGTACAACATTATTTTCTTGTTGAGACCTGCATTGTTGGGACTAGCAACCAGTTTTCTGATTTTGAACTCAAGCGTGCCACGTGAAATATTGACGGCGCCAGGAATGTGACCAGTCGCATACTCATCGGGATCACGCACATCAATGAGCAGACCCACATCTTTTTTATCGTACATGGCCTTGAACTCAGCCATATTGACCGTTTTGATTTCTTTCTTCGTGTTTGCGACGAGTTGAACCACGCTGAGTGGAGCGTTGGCGCTATAACCAGGGCCCGGCAGTAGCAGGGCAACCATTAACAGCAAAACAATGATCGATAGCTTGTTTGTTTTCATGGCTGATTCTCCGTGTGATGCTCAGTATAAAAAATAGATAGTATTCTACTCGGGTACAGGTATATAAAACATTCAGCTCCTATATCAGGAACTACGCCCAGGGTTTACTGTAGTACGCAATATACGGCAGCTGTCGCCCTGCATTCTCCTCGAAACATTTCTCACAGATCACAATGCACCAAACAAATTAAACCCGGTATCGTAGGGAACCTGCTTCGCTTTCGGAATTTCATCGGCGATACGCCGTAAATACGCTTTCATCATATGGTGCTGCAGGTTGCTTTCATCGGGTACCACGCTGGTAAAGCGCGAAATGCGCATCATGCTTTTAACACCTTCGAGCACTGCATATTCATGATTGTCCAGCAGCACAATCTCCTTGCCCATGTGCCAGTAAATATCCAGCTTTGCTAAATCCATGGGGTCCAATGGAGGCACCAGCGGCACCACGTCTTTGGGATTCACCACACGGATAATATTGAGATCTGCGAATTTACGCGCGCCCGTTACATTGGTCACCTTGGGCTGACCAAAAGTGATCACTTTTTCGACATTGAAATGATCCACATCCATATACATCGCAAGAATAACAGCGACCGCGCCACCAAGACTGTGGCCGACAGTGATAATATGATAATCCCTGTGCAGCGCGGGCAACGCTTTCTGATAAAAGTCGTTCGCCGACTTTGAGAACCCCTGATGCAGTTTGACTCCGGTTTTTTTATCCGGCAGCAACTGTAACGCGAGATCAACAAACGCATTTTCTTCATTAGCTGTGCCGCGCACCACGATCACCTGGGTTTTTGTTGCCGCATTGCTGGCAATAAAACCTGAGACAAGAAAACCCGGAACATCGACCAACTTATCCAGCGCATAGTGCTGAACTGCAAGCTCCTTTTTTATCGCAGCCTCATCTTCGTAAGCCACCCCAGCCAGTCTGGCAAAAGACTGTATGGCAACAAAGTCTGGCGCAGTTTGTTCAGCTGCCTGCGACGGTGTTGAAAAAAATGCCAGCAACAACAGGCTGGCACATAGAATATTTGTTTTCGTCATTGTTTATCCTGATTTAATTCCAGTTGAGTTCGAGTTTAATCATGTTTCCAGCTGCCCAATACGCTTCACGGCTTTACGTTTTAGCTCCAGTTTAGCCTTCTACTCGTTTCTGTGTATGGCAACACCGGCGCCGACATCGACAGGGTCGATCATTTTATCCATAATTCCTTCTTGCGCTATTATGCGCGCAGTCCTTCGGCGCAGGCAAACCACGTTTTTACTGGTGCAGTGATATGTGTAACAATACGCGCTGTTTTTAGCGGAGCCACACAAATGAAGCAGTATGATATTTACGGTCTGGGCAATGCCCTGGTCGACATGGAGTTCGAAGTCGAGGATGGTTTTCTCAAGCTCATGGAAATCGAAAAAGGCGTAATGACCCTGGTCGATGAAGACGCACAGCATCGTCTGCTGACTCATCTCGATGCTTTTGAAGGCAATAAAGGCAGCGGTGGCTCTGCCGCCAACACCCTGATCGCGGTCAGCGCGCTGGGTGGCTCGGCGTATTATTCCTGCAAGGTCGCCAGCGATGATCTGGGTGAATTTTATCTGCATGATCTGAAAAATGCGGGTGTCGATTGCAATATCGATGGTGAACACGCCAATGGCATTACTGGCAAATGCGTGGTTATGGTGACACCCGACGCAGAACGCACCATGCACACTTTTCTCGGTATTTCATCCGAACTTTCGATAGCCGAGCTCGACGCTGAAGCCATCGCGCATTCAAAAGTCTGTTACATGGAAGGCTACCTGGTGACCTCGCCTTCAGCCCGCGCTGCCAATATCGAAGCCGCACGCATTGCGCGCGAGCACGGAGTCAAAACCTCGCTCACCTTCTCCGACCCTGCAATTGTGACCTATTTCGGTGATGCGCTCACCGAAACCATCGGCGACGGTATTGATATGTTGTTCTGCAACGAACACGAAGCCATGAGTTATACCAAAAAAGATAATTTAGATGATGCGATCGATGTGATCAAAACCTTCAGTAAGGAATTCGCCATCACCATGGGCGCCGAAGGCGCATTGATTTACGACGGCAAAACATTGTACGAAATTGCATCACACCCGGTCACTGCCATCGACAGCAACGGCGCGGGCGACAGTTTCGCCGGCGCGTTTTTGTACGGCATCACTCACGGCATGAATCACCAGCAGGCCGGAGAACTCGGCAGCCGGGTTGCATCAAAAGTGGTCAGCCAGTTCGGCCCTCGGCTTGCATTGGCTGATTACAAGTTGGCACTGTAATAAAGATTAGAAACTAGAAGCGGAACCACAGAGGCACAGAGAACACAGAGGAAAGCAAAGTTCTTTGTTTTAAAACCAATCAGCTTTCTTCGCGCTCTCTGCACCTCTGCGGTTTCGCTTCTGGCTTTTACATTCCAAAAAGTTTTTCTCCGTGTTCTCT
>CAYRNH010000093.1:0-8844 GCA_964425515.1 uncultured Thiotrichaceae bacterium
CGCGCAGTCAGTTCCTGTATCTGACCTGAACCCAGGTTCGAGGTCATGATAATGACCGTGTTGCGAAAATCCACGGTACGACCATGACTGTCGGTCAAACGACCGTCATCCAGCACCTGCAATAACACGTTGAACACATCAGGATGCGCTTTTTCAATTTCATCGAGCAAGATGACCGAATACGGTTTACGTCGCACCGCTTCGGTGAGATAACCACCTTCTTCGTAACCCACATAGCCAGGAGGCGCACCCACCAGTCGCGCGACCGCATGTTTTTCCATAAACTCGGACATGTCGATTCGCACCATGGCTTCTTCGCTATCGAACATAAAGTCTGCCAGCGCCTTACTGAGTTCGGTCTTACCCACACCGGTCGGCCCAAAAAACATGAACGAACCATTGGGTTTGCTTGGATCGGAAAGACCTGCTCGCGAGCGCCGAATGGCATTCGACACCGCTGCCACCGCCTCTTGCTGGCCGACAACGTGTTTACCCAGCTCTTCTTCCATGCGCAGTAATTTTTGCTGTTCACCTTCCAGCATTCTGTTCACCGGAATACCGGTCCAGCGTGCAACTACTTCTGCAATTTCATCGGCCGTGACTTTGTTACGCAACAGCGCGTGATCCTGATCGCCTTTGGCTTCGGCTTCCGCCACTTGCTCAAGCTGTTTTTCCAGCTCAGGAATGCGACCGTACTGTAACTCTGACATACGCGTCAGATCACCCGCGCGGCGCGCAGTATCCAGCTCAAGACGCGCGCGTTCGAGTTCTTCCTTGATCGTGGTCGAACCCTGCACTGCCAGTTTTTCTGCTTTCCATTGTTCGTCGAAATCGCTGTATTCTCTTTCGAGTTTCTGCAACTCTTCTTCCAGTATTTTTAAACGTGCCCTGGTGGCAGGATCGGTATCTTTACGCAGCGCTTCACGTTCAATTTTTAACTGAATCACGCGACGATCAAGACGATCCATGACTTCGGGTTTGGAATCGATTTCCATGCGTATTCGACTTGCGGCTTCATCGACCAGGTCGATGGCCTTGTCGGGCAACTGACGATCACTGATATAACGATGCGACAAAGTTGCTGCCGCGATGATCGCCGGGTCGGTGATATCGACACCGTGATGCACTTCGTAACGTTCTTTTAAGCCACGCAAAATTGCCACGGTATCTTCTACCGAAGGCTCATCCACCAGTACTTTCTGAAAACGACGTTCCAGTGCAGCATCTTTTTCGATGTACTGACGATATTCATCCAGCGTGGTCGCGCCGACGCAGTGCAGTTCACCACGCGCAAGTGCAGGCTTTAACATATTACCTGCATCCATCGAACCTTCCGCCTTACCAGCACCGACCATAGTGTGTAATTCGTCGATGAACAAAATCACCTGGCCTTCCTGTTTCGCCAGATCATTCAATACCGCTTTTAAGCGCTCTTCAAAATCACCACGGAATTTTGCACCCGCAATCAGCGCGCCCATATCGAGCGAGAGCACACGTTTGCTTTTCAGGCCTTCTGGAACTTCACCATTGATAATGCGTTGCGCCAGACCTTCAACAATCGCGGTTTTACCCACACCCGGTTCACCGATCAGCACGGGGTTATTTTTGGTGCGGCGTTGCAATACCTGAATCGTGCGGCGGATTTCTTCGTCACGCCCGATCACAGGATCGAGCTTGCCCTGTTGCGCACGCTCGGTTAAATCGACCGTGTATTTTTCCAGCGCCTGGCGCTGTTCTTCCGCATTGGGATCATCCACGCTCTGGCCGCCACGAATATCATCGATCGCCTGTTCGAGTTTGTTTTTGTCGGCACCCGCCTGACGTAGAACATCACCGATACGCTGTTTGTCTTCAACGGCTGCGAGCACGAACAGCTCGCTGGAGATGTACTGATCATTGCGTTTTTGCGCGAGCTTTTCGGTTTGATTGAGCAGGCGACCCAGATCGGCCGAAATCTGCACATCGCCCTGGTGATCCTGAATCACACCCAGATGATCAAGTTCGTCACCGAGCCGGCTGGTTAGCAAATCAACCTTGACCCCGGTCGATGCCAGCAAATGACGCACCGTGCTACCGTCCTGCTCTAGCAGGGCTTTCATCACGTGCACCGGTTCGATGTAGCCATGATCGCGCGCCAGCGCTAATGACTGAGCGTCAGCCAGCGCGAGCTGGAATTTGCTGGTTAATTTGTCTGTTCTCATTAATCTGCCTCGTAATCTAAATCTTGAATGACTTCAATATAAGGCTTTAATTGCGAGGTTCAAGCACAGGAATAGAAACAGCCCACCATATGGTGGGCTGTTTTGACAAAACTTGATCTAGATCTTATCTGGCTGCGAGACGTTCGCCAGTTGGAACCTGGATGGTCAGACCCAGTGCTTCCCAGGTCTGAAGGCCACCACGAAAATAATAAAGTTTTTTCGCAGGATAGCCCTGGCTGAGCAGCGCCTTGATCGCCCGTGGTGATTGTCTACACCAGGCATCATTACACAGCAGCGCGATATCTTTGGCATGGGTGAAGTCCCAGTGTGCTGTTTTCAGCTTGCCGCCAAACAGACCAAGACGCTCGAACATGCGCAAAACAAGGCTGACATTGTGGCGCGGACGCACACCCAGTTTTTCAAACACCCGGGTCAGCTCAGCATCCGAGGCGGGTTTTTCAAAAACCGTATAGGGTATGTTCACCGAACCGGGAATCGTGCCCCGCTGGTACCAGCCGGGAGAACGGGTATCGATGAGCACGCCTTTAGCGCCGTGCTCACTGGTTTGCATGAACTTGAGTAAATCGAGTTCATCCACCGTGTGCACATCACCACCAAAAGCGATGGGGCTGATACAGAATGCCGGGCAGGTTTGTGCTGACTGGTCTGGCAGGAAGGTAATCGCCTGCTGCGAACTGGCTTGTGATTCCTGAGCATGGCCGGCTGTTGATATCGCCTGCACGTTCGAAGTTTTGACTGCTGCTCCACTGGCCTGGGCATCAACTGGCAGACTGACCAGACCGAGCAACACACCGATTAATAGCAATTGTCTCATCACACTACGCCCCATTATTTTCTGAATTGTGTCGCCTGCCAGGCCAGCAATGGCGGCCTGAAACAACAGCACAGCGACCGTTTAACTGTTTATAGCAGCCGCTGGTCAGAATTCAGAAAAATGAAGCGATATCGCGATAAATGGCGCTGCCGTTGATCGGAAATATAGAATCCAGGTTCAGGTCAACCCGTCTCAGGCCAGCCAGATCAGGCTGGCCATACGGCCGGTGACGCCATCACGACGGTAGGAATAAAACCGGTGGTTGTCGCTCCAGGTACACAAGCCACCACCGTAGATGCGGCTGACACCCGCCTGTTCAAGCTCGATACCAGCCAGCCGATAGATATCACACAGCCAGTGCTCGGCATCGGTTTGTTGAAACGCCTGCGCGTAATCGGGATGCCGGGCGGTGAAAGCAGTAAAAACATCAGCGCCAACCTCGAATGCCTGTGGCCCGATCGCCGGCCCGAGCCAGGCCATGAGTTGTTCGCCCGGCACAGACATCGCCGCAATGGCCGAACTGATCACCCCTGCGTGAAGACCACGCCAGCCGGCATGCACGCTCGCCACCCGGCTGCCCGCCGAATCGCACAGCAGGAGCGGCAGGCAATCTGCGGTAAGCACTGCGCACACCTTCCCGGACTGCTCGCTCCAGGCAGCATCAGCACGAAGATCTAAATCAGTCATTGCCTCATCGGCGGCGATTACCCGAGAACTGTGGATCTGATTCAGCCACAGCGGCTCACCCGGCAGATCCAGCGCCTGGCGCAATAATTCACGGTTCTGCATGACATGAAGATTGTCATCGGCGACATGACTGGCCAGATTCAAACCTTGATATACACCGCCGCTCACACCGCCGAGCCGCGTTGTGCTGGCAGCCTGCACCCGATCCGGTGCAGGCCAGTCAGGTCTAATGATCTCCAGCTGCTGAGGATCAGGCTTCTGAACTCCTGGTTCAGGCATCGCCATGCTGCTCGAGGTCAGCCAGCATCTGCAGGCGCAAGGCTTCCATATCCGCCGGAATCGGCGCTTCCCAGCTCAGGGCTTCACCAGTGTCAGGGTGCTGCAGGCTCAGACGCCAGGCATGGAGCGCCTGGCGCTTAAAATCTCGCAGCGCCGCAATAAACTCCGGCGAAGCATCCGGCGGCAGTCGCATACGCCCTGCATACACAGGATCACCGACCACGGCATGGTGTAGATGCTGCATATGCACACGAATCTGGTGAGTACGACCGCTGTCCAGTTTGAGCTGAATATGACTGTGGCAACGAAAACGCTGCAGCAAACGATAATGCGTCAGCGCTTCCCGGCCACCTTCACGAACCGCCATGCGCAGGCGATCGTGCGGATGTCTGCCAATAGGTTGATCAATCTCGCCGCCGCCCGTCATGACACCGTGGACCAGTGCCTGATACTCACGTGTGATCAGACGCTGCTGCAGCTGATCGACCAGATAGGTGTGTGCCTGCAGCGTACGCGCCACCACCATCAGACCCGTGGTGTCCTTATCAAGCCGATGCACAATACCCGCGCGTGGCACGCGGCTGAGTGCCGCGTCGTGAAACAACAGGGCATTCTGCAAAGTGCCGCTGCGATGCCCGACCGCGGGATGCACCACCAGACCGGCAGGCTTGTTGATCACAATCAGTGCATCGTCCTGATGCACGATATTCAGCGGGATATCTTCAGGCTCACAGGACTCGTTTTCATCGCCCGGTTCAATTTTCAGACTGAGCCACTGGCCGGCAAACACTTTGGCTTTGGGCTTCATCACCTCACCATCGAGCAGGATCTGACCGTCCTGCACCCACTGTTTGAGTCGATTGCGAGAAAACTGCGGAAACATCTCGGCCAGCGCTACATCCAGCCGCTGACCGGAGAGCTGTTGTGGAATTTGTGTGGTTTCGGGTAATTCTGACATTGTCTCAGGCTGAACCTTGTTATAATCGCGGACTCGAACCGCCATTCTAACGGATTCCCGATTCACCCACTGCTGTGAAAATCAATCAATGACCATGAAGTACGCTGTTAAACCCGTTTTCCCCCTGATTCTAATCATATTACTATCTGCCTGCGGTGGTCACGACTATGACCCCACCAAGAACTGGACCGCGAAACGGTATTACGACGAAGCTCAAACTGCGCTGAATAATGGTGAATTCGAAACCGCGATCAAAAATTTCGAAAGTCTGGAAGCACGTTTTCCGTTTGACCCATACACCAAACAGGCTCAACTTGATGTCGCCTATTCATATTACAAATCGGACGAGCCCGACTCCGCGATCAGTGCCGCCGATCGTTTCATTCGATTGCATCCACGCGACCCGCATATTGATTATGCCTATTATTTAAAAGGCCTGGTGAATTTCAACCGCGGCCGCGGCATTCTCGATAAGTGGGTCCCGCGCGAGCCAGCAAGATATGATGCAGATGTTTTGAAAACAGCTTTCAATGATTTTGCCACGCTGGTCAGACGCTTTCCGCAAAGTCAGTATGCAGGTGATGCCCACCAGCGCATGATCTTCCTGCGCAACACACTGGCGAAAAAAGAAATTGATATCGCCGAGTATTACATGAAACGCGGTATCTGGATGGCCGCGGCCAACCGCGCAAAAAATGTTGTCGAACAATATCAGGAATCGGTGTGGACACCACGTGCACTGGAAATCATGGAACTGTCCTACAAAAAGTTAGGCCTCAATGACCTGGCCAGCGACACCCAGCGCGTACTCAAACTGAACCAGCGCAGCACCCGAACAAACCAGGAAAATACCGATAAGATACAGCGTGATCCAGAAGTGACTCCACCCTCGATGACGAAAAGCTAAAAAGCGAAACCGCAGAGACGCAGAGAGCGCAAAGAAAATCTATTAATATTAAAAGCTACAAGCTTGAACCACAGAGGCACAGAGTACGCGGAGAAAAACAAAATTCTTTGTCTTTAAAAACAATCGATTTTCCTCTGTGTTCTCTGTGCCTCTGTGGTGCAATTTTTTGATTTTGCCTTTAACCAAACAAAGCTTTTCTTCGCGAACTCTGCGGTTTCGCTTCTAAAGTTTTTCAGTCCGTCTCATACCCCGAGGTGATCGGGTAACGTCGATCACGACCAAACGCGCGTTTCGTGATACGCACCCCCGGCGCTGCCTGCCTGCGCTTGTATTCATTTCGACGCACCATCGCCAGCACGCGATCCACAGTTTCAGCATCGATGCCTTCGGCAATGATCTCGGCTCTGGGCACATCGCGTTCCACCGACAGTTCCAGAATACGATCGAGTATTGCATAGTCGGGCAGCGAATCCTGATCCACCTGATCGTGGCGTAATTCTGCCGAAGGCGCACGCGTCAAAACACGTTCAGGAATAACTTCCGACAGCGAATTACGATAACGACACAGTTTGTACACCAGGGTTTTGCTCACGTCTTTCAATGGCGCAAAGCCCCCCGACATATCACCGTAAAGCGTGGCATAACCCACCGCCATTTCGCTTTTGTTACCGGTAGTCAACACCATGCGCCCGGTTTTATTGGAGATGGCCATTAGCATTACACCGCGACAACGTGCCTGAATATTTTCTTCCGTGACATCAGGCTCGCGACCCGAAAACACCGGTTGTAATGCTGCAAGAAAAGACTCGAATACGGTTTCAATCGCAATCACATCGTAGTGCACGCCGAGCGCGCTGGCCTCGGCTTCTGCATCCTGCACACTCATGTCAGCGGTATAGCGCGAAGGCATCATCACCGCCTGCACATTGTCTGCACCCAGCGCATCGACCGCGAGCGCAAGAGTGAGCGCAGAATCCACACCCCCGGACAGACCGATCACCACACCACTAAAACCGTTGTTGTGCACAAAATCCTTGATCGCCAGCACCAGCGCACAATAGACCGCCTCAGCCTCGGGCAGATCGGCGCGTTGCTGATCTGAATGTGGCCGAAGTTCGCTGGCACTGACATCGACATATTCTGTCGCAGGTGCAAATGCTGCTGCACGGTAAATGGTCTCACCCTGCGCACTGACCACCAACGATTCACCATCGAACACCAGCTCGTCCTGGCCACCGATCATGTTCAGATAAAGTATGCCTAGACTGGATTTCTTCGCGCGCTGTGAGAGCACAGCCACGCGTTCGTGATACTTGCCAAGATGAAACGGCGAAGCATTCAACACCAGCATGACCTCGGCACCCGCCGATTTTGCTGCGCTGACAGGTGCGGTTTCCCAGACGTCCTCGCAGATCGCAAGACCGAATTTCACCCCGTCCAGCTCGACCACACAGGAGTCCTTCCCTGAACAAAAATAACGTCTTTCGTCAAATACCGAATAATTTGGCAAACACTGTTTATGATAGCTGGCGATGATCTGGCCGTCGCGTATCCAGTGTGCCGCATTATAGAGTCTGCCATTCAGTAGACGTGGCAAGCCAAAAACCATATCAATATCGCGAACACTGGTGCAGATACGCGCCAGTTCAGATTCGACAAGATCGATGAAACCACGGCGCAGCAATAAATCTTCCGGCGGGTAGCCCACCAGCGCAAGCTCGGGGAATACCACCAGTGCTGCACCCTGTTCGTGTGCAGTTTGCGCGTGGCTGATAATTTTGTCGGCATTACCGATGATGTCGCCGACCAGAAAATTATCCTGTACCATGGCGACACAAACTGCTGTATTCATTGTTTTATTACGATCTCGTCTCGAGGTGAAAGAAGAACTTTAGCATGCCTGCTAACCGCACCAATACTACTCGATGAATCTATTACTGCGCTCATCGCTTCCCGCTGACCTGGCCAGCTCTGGCTGGCACCGTCTGCGCCTGCTGAATTATTACCGATGCACTCTGGCGCTGTTTTTCATCGTCATGTATTTCAATGGCTGGGCTTTCGAGATATTCCATGGCCAGGGTTATGACACCAGTCTGTTCAAAATTGCCAGCCTGGGTTATTTCATCTGCAGCCTGATATTTATCGTTAGCATCGGGCAGCGCAAACCAGACATTGATGCGCAGATTATTCTGCAAACCTGCGTTGATATCATCGCCATTATCGCACTGATGCACGCCAGTGGCGGGGTACGCTCGGGACTGGGAATGCTGCTGGTGATCAATATCTCGCTCACCAGCCTGTTTTTGCCTTTGCGGGTCACACTAACATTTGCTGCCCTGGCATCGCTCAGTATTCTTGGTGAGCAGCTCTACAGCCAGCTTATACAGCCCACTTATACACCCTCGTTTATCCAGGCCGGTATTCTCGGCATGCTGTTTTTTGCATTCGCCACGCTGACATCCAATATCGCGCGTCGTCTGCACGAATCTGAATTGCTCGCCAGCCAGAAAAGTAGCGAGCTGGAAAGCGCCATCCAGATGAATGAACATGTCATCCGCAACATGCGCACCGGTATTTTTGTGGTGGACTCCGAGGGCCAGATACAAATGGCCAACAATGCCGCAGCCAGCCTGCTGGGCAATATTTATATCGAACGTTCGATGCCGCTCAGCAAGATTTCGCCGGTAGTCTTCGAACGTTTCAAGCTCTGGCAGAGCGGTGAAGACATCAGCCTGCAAAAACCGCTGCCCCAGAGCCATGGCCTGCCTGATTTACAGGCCGGTTTCAGCATCATCGAACCCGAGCGCGGCGCTCACAGCCGAACGCTGATTTTTCTGGAAGACGCCACCCAGCTCAACCAGCGATTTCAACAGGTCAAACTGGCTTCGTTAGGCCGTCTCACCGCGAGCATCGCACATGAAATTCGCAATCCTCTGGCCGCGATCAACCATGCAGCGCAGCTACTGGAAGAAACGCA
>CAYRNH010000094.1:0-8832 GCA_964425515.1 uncultured Thiotrichaceae bacterium
ATCTGTTCGCGCGTATGGAAAACCTGCTCACGGGTAAAGTCGCTGAAGGTGGTCCCAAAGGCCTGAAGGCCGGTGCGAAAATCACCAAGGGCTACCTGGAAGAGCTGGGCAACAAGCAGTGGTCACAGATACGTCTGAAAAACGAAGAGGCCAATGCGCAGATGGAACGTCTGGCAACCTTGCACAAGGAGCAGCGCGAATTACTCGACGCCATGTTTGCCGAGAAGAAAGGCAAGCTTACTGCAGGCGATGATCTGGCACCGGGCGTCCTCAAGATGGTCAAGGTGTATCTTGCAGTGAAACGTCGCATGCAACCGGGCGACAAGATGGCGGGCCGTCATGGTAACAAGGGTGTGGTCTCGATGATCGTGCCAGTGGAAGACATGCCGCACACCGAAGATGGTACCCCGGTCGACATCGTGCTCAACCCGCTCGGCGTACCTTCACGTATGAACGTTGGTCAGATTCTGGAAACGCATCTTGGCTGGGCGGCACGTGGTCTTGGTAACGAAATCGGTAAGATGCTCGATACCCAGAGCAGTATGACCCAGGTGCGTAAATATCTTGATGAGATTTACAATCACGATTCCAAACGCGTTGATCTGAAATCATTTGATGATGACGAAGTGCTCACCCTGGCGAAAAACTTGCGCGGTGGTGTGCCGATGGCAACACCGGTATTTGACGGCGCTGAAGAAACAGAAATTCATCGCATGCTGGAACTCGCAAAGTTGCCTGTCAGTGGTCAGACGACCTTGATCGATGGTCGTACCGGCGAAGCCTTCGACCGTCCTGTCACGATTGGTTACAAGTATATGCTCAAGCTCAACCATCTGGTCGATGACAAGATGCATGCACGTTCGACCGGTCCTTACAGTCTGGTCACGCAGCAGCCGCTGGGTGGTAAGGCGCAGTTCGGTGGTCAGCGTTTCGGGGAAATGGAAGTCTGGGCGCTGGAAGCCTATGGCGCCGCCTACACCTTGCAGGAAATGCTGACTGTGAAATCCGACGACGTTGCCGGCCGTAACAAGATGTACAAGAACATTGTCGATGGCGATCACAAGATGGAGCCGGGCATGCCCGAATCTTTCAATGTGTTGCTGAAAGAGATTCGAGCGCTTGCCATCAACATCGAACTCGATGTGGACAAGTCATAGCGGTCCAGGCATCAGCATCAAGAACCAGGCAATCGTCGTTATATAGAATACAGAATTAGGAGTTAAGGCATTGAAAGACTTACTCAAGCTCATTAAGCAACAGGGTCAAGATGAAGATTTTGACGTTATTAAAATCAGTCTGGCTTCACCACAGCAGATACACGCATGGTCATACGGCGAAGTAAAGAAGCCGGAAACCATCAACTATCGCACCTTTAAACCGGAGCGTGATGGTCTGTTCTGCGCCAAGATTTTTGGCCCGGTAAAAGATTACGAGTGTCTTTGCGGCAAATACAAACGCCTCAAGCATCGCGGCGTCGTTTGCGAAAAATGCGGCGTTGAAGTTACGCAGTCCAAGGTGCGTCGTGAACGCATGGGTCACATCGAGCTGGCCAGTCCGGTGGCACATATCTGGTTCCTGAAATCACTGCCTTCGCGTATCGGTCTGCTGCTTGACATGACCTTACGTGAAATCGAACGTATTCTGTATTTCGAAGCCTTTGTCGTGATCGATCCGGGTTTGACCACGCTGGAAAAAGGCCAGTTGCTGACCGATGAAACCTATCTGGAAGCCATCGAAGAACACGGTGACGAATTCGACGCGCGCATGGGTGCGGAAGCGATTTTCGAAATGCTGTCACGCATTGTGCTTGATGAAGAACGCGTCAAGATCCGTGAAGACATGGGTGCGACCAAGTCGGAAACCAAACTCAAACGTCTGGCCAAGCGTCTTAAACTGATTGAATCCTTCCAGGCTTCGGGCAACCGTCCGGAATGGATGATCATGACGGTATTGCCGGTACTGCCGCCTGATCTGCGCCCACTGGTACCATTGGACGGCGGCCGTTTCGCAACGTCTGACCTGAACGATCTGTATCGCCGCGTAATCAACCGTAACAACCGTCTCAAGCGTTTGCTCGAACTGTATGCGCCTGACATTATCGTGCGCAACGAAAAGCGCATGCTGCAGGAATCGGTCGATGCGCTGATGGACAATGGTCGTCGCGGTCGTGCGATTACCGGCACCAACAAGCGTCCGTTGAAATCACTCGCCGATATGATCAAGGGCAAGGGCGGTCGTTTCCGTCAGAACCTGCTCGGTAAGCGCGTGGATTATTCCGGCCGTTCCGTCATCGTGGTTGGCCCGACGCTGAAGCTGCACCAGTGCGGCCTGCCGAAAAAAATGGCGATGGAACTGTTCAAGCCGTTTATCTTTAATAAATTATTGCGCCGGGGTCTGGCAACAACGATCAAGGCTGCGAAAAAACTGGTCGAGAAAGAAGGCAGTGAAGTATGGGATATCCTGGAACAGGTTATTCGCGAACATCCTGTCATGCTCAACCGCGCACCAACACTTCACCGTCTGGGTATCCAGGCGTTCGAGCCGGTGCTGATCGAAGGTAAAGCGATCCAGTTGCATCCGCTGGTGTGTACCGCATTCAACGCCGACTTCGACGGTGACCAGATGGCGGTACACGTACCGCTGTCGATCGAGTCGCAGTTAGAAACCCGTGCACTGATGATGTCGACCAACAATATTCTGTCACCTGCATCGGGTGAGCCGATCATTGTGCCGTCACAGGACATCGTGCTGGGTCTGTATTACATGACACGCGAAGCGATCAACATGCCGGGCGAAGGTATGGTGTTTGCGGATGTCGACGAAGTACGCCGCGCTTATGATAATCGTGTTGCGCATCTGCACGCTAAAGTGAAAGCGCGTATTCGTGAAGAAATTTATAACGACGAAGGCGAAATTGTCGTCAATTACAAAATTGTCGATACCACGGTCGGTCGCGCATTGTTGTCCGAGATCGTACCGCGCGGCATGTCATTTGATCTGCTCAATCGCGTGCTCGGCAAAAAAGCCATTTCCAGTCTGATCAATGCCTGTTATCGCCAGGTCGGTCTGAAAGAAACCGTGGTCTTTGCCGACCAGTTGATGTACACCGGTTTCCGTTATTCGACTCGTGCGGGTGTTTCGATCGCGATCAAAGACATGGTAATCCCGGAACAAAAAGGCAAGATTCTGGGTGCTGCCGAAGCTGAAGTGAAAGAAATTCAGAATCAGTACACCTCGGGTCTGGTGACCAACGGCGAGCGTTATAACAAGGTGGTCGACATCTGGTCACACGCTAACGAAGCAGTCGCCAAGGCGATGATGGATAAACTGGGCACTGACGAAGTGATCGATGCTGAAGGTAAAAAAGTCCAGCAAACTTCGCTCAACAATATTTTCATCATGGCCGACTCCGGTGCTCGTGGTAGCGCGGCGCAGATTCGTCAGCTCGCTGGTATGCGTGGCCTGATGGCCAAGCCGGACGGCTCGATTATTGAGACGCCAATTACGGCGAACTTCCGTGAAGGTCTGAACGTACTCCAGTACTTCATCTCGACTCACGGTGCTCGCAAAGGTCTGGCCGATACTGCACTGAAGACCGCGAACTCGGGTTATCTGACACGCCGTCTGGTCGACGTTGCCCAGGACATGGTTATTCTCAACAGCGACTGCGGCACCGAGAACGGTCTGCGCATGCAGCCGATCATCGAAGGTGGTGACGTGGTTATGCCGCTGCACGAACTGGTGCTCGGTCGTGTAGTTGCGCGTGATGTGATTGATCCGGCTAACGACAAAATCGTTATTCCAACCGGCACCCTGCTCGATGAGCAATGGTGTGAACAGCTGGACAAACTCGGTACTGACGAAATTTACGTGCGTTCTGTGATCACCTGTGAAAACACTCACGGTGTTTGTGCCATGTGTTATGGCCGCGATCTCGCACGCGGCTATCTGGTCAACAAGGGTGAGGCGGTCGGCGTGATCGCAGCGCAGTCGATTGGTGAACCGGGTACCCAGCTCACCATGCGTACCTTCCACATCGGTGGTGCCGCGTCGCGTTCTGCAGCAGCTAATAGCATCAGTGTGAAGAACAAAGGTTCGGTACGTCTGCATCATATCAAGACAGTGGTACAGGTCAGCGGTAACCTGGTTGCGGTTTCCCGTTCTGGCGAAATCGGCGTGATCGATGAACAAGGTCGTGAGCGCGAACGTTATAAGGTGCCTTACGGTGCGGTAATTTCGGTGGCAGAAGAAGGCGCGGTTACTCCGGGCCAGATCATTGCGACCTGGGATCCGCATACCCATCCTATTATTACCGAGGTGGCCGGTTACGTTAAATTCACTGACTTCGAAGAAGGCGTCAGTGTGCAGAAAGAAACCGACGATATCACCGGTCTGTCTTCCGTCGTGGTGATGGATCCAAAACAGCGTCCATCGGCGGGTAAGGATTTACGTCCGCTGATTACCCTGGTCGATGACAAGGGCGAAGAGCTGTGTATCGCAGGTACCGACCAGCCGGCACGTTACTTCCTGCCTTCGGGTGCGTTGATCAATATTGCCGACAACCACAAAGTGAACGTCGGTGACGTGGTTGCACGTATTCCGCAGGAATCGAGTAAAACCCGTGACATCACCGGTGGTCTGCCACGTGTCGCCGACCTGTTCGAAGCACGTAAACCGAAAGAGCCGGCGATCATGGCCGAGTGCACTGGTGTGGTCAGTTTCGGCAAGGAAACCAAGGGCAAACAGCGCCTGGTGATCACCAATGAAAACAATGAAGCGATTGAATCACTGATTCCAAAATGGCGTCATATTAATGTCTTCGAAGGTGAGCAGGTGGAGCAGGGTGAAGTCATCGCCGACGGCGAACTCAATCCGCACGATATTCTGCGCCTGCTGGGTCCTGTTGATCTGGCCTCTTATCTGGTCAAGGAAATCCAGGACGTTTATCGTCTCCAGGGTGTGAAGATCAATGACAAGCACATCGAAGTGATTATTCGTCAGATGCTGCGCAAGTGCGAAATCATCGAAGGCAACGAGTCTCGTTACCTCAAAGGTGAAATCGTGGAACGCGCCAGTATTACCGAAGAAAGCGAAGAGCTGCGTGCCGAAGGCAAGATACCTGCGAAGGTTTCGCCGATGTTGCTGGGTATTACCAAGGGTTCACTGGTCACCGATTCGTTTATTTCCGCGGCATCGTTCCAGGAAACCACCCGGGTACTTACCGAAGCTGCGGTTCGTGGCAGCTCCGACAGTCTGCGCGGGCTCAAGGAAAATGTCATCGTGGGTCGTTTGATCCCGGCGGGTACCGGTCTGGCTTACCACGAAGAACGGAAAAATCGCCGTACCGCTGATATCGATGCGGCTTTCCGCAGCGAAGGCGAAAGCGATGAGGAAGCAGCGAATGCAGCTTTCATCGACGAAGATGGTGCTGCCGGTGAAGTGATCGAGACCGAGCCCAAGTCGGAAGACGAAGCCAGTCAGACTCAGCAGGACGCCTGATCGACTGGTCGGTCGCGGGCGACGCCAGAATGCGCGCCAGCGACCGAAATACCCGGTGAAATGCTGTGCCCTCGCTTGACAGGTTCGGGTGATGAGCATAGAATTTCGCCTCCCTCGGCAGGCCCCAATACGGGCCTGTCGTTTATTTATGAGGTTTTGAATTAGTTGTACTGATTCAGGGCCGCCGATAAGCCTGTAGGAAAAACCTTCAATCCCCTGATAACAGGGTTCGGAGATGGTGTTGAATGACAACAATTAACCAGCTGGTGCGTAAATCGCGCCAGGATAAACGCACGAAAACAACTGTGCCGGCTCTCGAAGCCTGCCCACAGCGACGCGGTGTGTGTACACGCGTGTATACCACAACACCGAAAAAGCCGAACTCAGCAATGCGTAAAGTCGCACGTGTGCGTTTGACCAATGGTTTTGAAGTGACCAGCTATATCGGTGGTGAAGGTCACAATCTACAGGAACACTCGGTAGTACTGATTCGTGGCGGTCGTGTAAAGGACTTGCCAGGTGTTCGTTACCACGTTGTTCGCGGTAGCCTCGATACCCAGGGTGTCGACAATCGTAAACAGGCGCGTTCCAAATACGGCGTCAAACGTCCTAAAGCATAAGGGTCAAAGGTTTAAGTCATGCCAAGAAGAAGAGAAGTCCCCAAGCGCACTATTTTGCCCGACCCCAAGTTTGGGAGTACGCAGATTACCAAGTTCGTTAACATGATTATGAAAAGTGGCAAAAAAGCCACGGCTGAAGCCATCATGTACAACGCTATGGAAACCATGAAGAAAAAAGCATCTAGCGGCGAAGCCATAGATGTTCTGACTCAGGCGCTGGATAATGTCGCGCCGATGGTCGAGGTGAAGTCCCGTCGAGTCGGTGGTGCTACTTACCAGGTTCCGGTCGAAGTCCGTTCCGAGCGTCGCAACACACTGGCAATGCGCTGGATCATCGATGCAGCGCGTAAGCGCGGTGAAAAATCAATGCAGCTGAAACTGGCAGGCGAATTGATGGATGCTTCTGAAAACCGCGGTTCTGCGGTTAAAAAGCGTGAAGATACTCACCGCATGGCGGAAGCGAACAAGGCATTTGCACATTTCCGCTGGTAACGCGGCTTAGTTCCGGGGTACCCAGGTGGCGCGCACGACACCTATCAAGTTTTACCGCAATATCGGCATCATGGCTCACATTGATGCCGGTAAAACGACGACCACCGAGCGCGTGCTGTTTTATACCGGCATTTCGCACAAGATCGGCGAGGTGCATGACGGCGCTGCGGTGATGGACTGGATGGAGCAGGAGCAGGAGCGCGGGATCACCATTACCTCGGCCGCCACCACCTGTTTCTGGAAAGGCATGGAGCAGCAGTATGACCTGCATCGTATCAATATTATCGATACACCGGGTCATGTTGATTTCACCATCGAAGTTGAGCGCTCGCTGCGCGTGCTCGATGGAGCGGTCGCGGTTTTTTGTGCGGTGGGCGGTGTTGAGCCCCAGTCTGAAACCGTGTGGCGCCAGGCCAATAAATATCATGTACCACGCATGGTGTTTGTCAACAAAATGGATCGCTCGGGCGCGGATTTCATGCGCGTGATCGAGCAAATCAGGCAACGTCTCGGTGCAAATGCAGTGCCGTTACAGTTGCCCATCGGTGCTGAAGAGCATTTTCAGGGCGTGATCGACCTGATCAAGATGAAAGCGATTTACTGGCATGAAGCCGATATGGGTCTCACTTTCGAAGAGAGTGAAATACCGGCCGAACTGCTGGAGCAGAGCCAGACCATGCGAGAACAACTGGTCGAGGCCGCGGCAGAAGCCAGTGATGAATTGATGAACAAGTATCTCGAAGGTGCCGAACTTAGCGCTACCGAGATCAAGCAGGGCTTACGTTCACGTGTCCTGAAAAACGAAATAGTACCGGCACTGTGCGGTTCTGCCTTCAAGAATAAAGGCGTTCAGGCGATGCTGGATGCGGTGATCGACTATATGCCATCACCGCTGGATGTGCCCGCGATCATGGGTCATCTCGAAGACGGTAGTGAGGCTGAGCGTCACCCGGCGGATGATGAACCCTTTGCGGCGCTGGGGTTCAAAATCGCCACCGACCCGTTTGTCGGCAACCTGACTTTTTTCCGCGTCTATTCCGGCGTGCTGAAATCAGGTGACGCGGTGTACAACCCGATCAAGGGCAAGAAAGAACGTATTGGCCGTATCGTGCAAATGCACGCCAACAGCCGAGAAGAGGTTAAGGAGGTTCGCGCCGGCGATATTGCTGCGGCGATCGGGCTGAAAGATATCACTACCGGCGACACGCTGTGCGATATCAACAATGTAATACTGCTGGAAAAAATGGAGTTCCCCGACCCGGTTATTTCGGTGGCGGTGGAGCCTAAAACCCAGGCGGATCAGGAAAAGATGGGTATCGCGCTCGGCAAGCTGGCGCAGGAAGATCCATCGTTTAGAGTGCGCACGGACGAAGACTCAGGCCAGGTGATTATTTCCGGCATGGGTGAGCTGCATCTCGAGATTCTGGTCGAGCGCATGAAGCGCGAGTTTGGCGTCGAGTCGAACGTGGGTAATCCGCAGGTGGCGTATCACGAAGCGATACGCAAAACCGTGGAACAGGAAGGCAAGTTTGTGCGCCAGTCCGGCGGCCGCGGTCAGTACGGCCATGTGTATCTGCGCATCGAACCGCGCAAACCTGGCGAAGGTTATGAGTTCGTCAACGAAATCGTTGGTGGCACGGTACCGAAAGAATTTATACCTGCTGTGGATAAAGGTATCCAGGAGCAGATGAAAAACGGAGTGATCGCGGGTTATCCGATCGAAGATATAAGAGTGACGCTTTACGACGGCTCTTACCACGATGTGGATTCCAGCGAAATGGCGTTCAAGATCGCTGGCTCGATGGCATTTCGTGACGGTGCACTGAAGGCCGATCCAGTGATTCTGGAGCCGGTGATGAAGGTGGAAGTGGTTACGCCGGAAGATTATATGGGCGACGTGATGGGTGATTTGCACCGTCGTCGTGGCCTGGTTGGCGGCATGGAAGATGTGCCCGCTGGCAAGATTTTGCGTGCCGAAGTCCCGCTCTCGGAGATGTTCGGATATGCCACAGCATTGCGCTCGGCAACACAGGGTCGTGCAACCTATTCGATGGAGTTTTTGCAATATGCAGAAGCGCCACCCAATATTGCCGATGCAGTAGTTAATCAGCGTATACGCTAGTAGCGCTAACAGTTAAACGTATAACGATAGAAAGAGGTTATTACAATGTCCAAGGGAAAATTTGAGCGTAACAAGACGCACGTGAACGTAGGCACAATT
>CAYRNH010000095.1:0-5158 GCA_964425515.1 uncultured Thiotrichaceae bacterium
GACCCGCTGACTGCCCAGCCGAATTTGCTGCGCCCAGCCCGAGAGTACCTGGCCCAGAGTGATCGGCATGGCATCCATGAGATGGGTACGGCCGGTGGTGACAACACCATCCAGCTCTTTGGCGCGTAGCGCAATTGCTGATCTGAGCTGCTCCAGCGCTGGCAACAGGCGCCGCTGGCAGGCCAGCGCTGCGCTGACGTGCAGCGCAGTGGGAATGACATCGTTGGAGCTCTGACTCATATTAACGTGGTCATTGGGATGCACATCCAGCCCCTTGCTGCTGGCGAGAGTGGCGATCACTTCATTGGCATTCATATTGGTGCTGGTTCCCGATCCAGTCTGGAACACATCGATCGGGAACTGGTCGTCGAGCTCGGCTGCGATAATGCGCGCACATACCTGGCTGATCGCGCTGCTGCGCTCGGCATCGAGCTGACCGAGTTGCAGATTGGCCTCGGCGCAAGCACGTTTCACCTCGGCCAGCGCATGGATAAAAGCCGGCGGCAAAGTCAGACCACTGACCGGAAAATTCTCGATCGCGCGCTGGGTCTGAGCACCGTAGCTGGCCTCCGCCGGAATAGTGATTTCACCCATGCTATCTTTTACAACTCGTGTTTTGCTCATGCCAGCAAAGCTCCCCTGCCAAACGCCTATGGTTAGTAACTCGGTGATATAATACGCGATTTCGCGATGGCGATAACCCCGAGTGACCGTTTTATAGCCGTCACAGGACAAAAATTTCCGAGACCCAGCAAAGGCAGATTATGGAACTCAACGAACTCAGCGCAATTTCACCCGTCGATGGCCGTTATGGCAGCAAAACCAGCGCGCTACGCCCATTGTTCAGCGAGTTTGGCCTGATCCACCATCGCGTGCTGGTCGAGGTACGCTGGTTACAGGCACTGGCGTTTCTGCCAGAAATAACAGAAGTGCCTATGTTCAGCGAGGCCGCGAACAAACAACTCGACATTATCGTCAGCAATTTCAGCATGGACGATGCCGCCCGGGTCAAGGAAATCGAGCGCACCACCAACCATGATGTCAAAGCGGTGGAATACTTTCTGAAAGAAAAGATTGCGGGCAACGCCGAACTCGAAGCGGTAAAAGAATTTATACATTTTGCCTGCACCTCGGAAGACATCAATAATCTGTCTTATGCACTGATGCTAAAAGCCGGACGCGACGATGTCATGCTGCCCGCGATGGATGAAATCATCGAAAAACTGCGTGTGCTGTCGCTTGAGCTGGCAGATCAACCCATGCTCAGTCGTACCCATGGTCAGACCGCATCACCGACCACCGTGGGCAAGGAAATCGCCAATGTCGCGCATCGTCTGAAACACCAGCGCGAAATGAGCGCGCAGGTCGAAATCCTGGGGAAAATTAACGGCGCGGTCGGTAACTACAATGCCCACTATTGCGCCTATCCGGAAATCGACTGGCCCGCCTTTGCCCATGGTTTTATCGAATCCATCGGTCTAAAAATGAATCCCTACACGATTCAGATCGAACCGCACGATTACATTGCAGAACTGTTCGATGCCATGAGCCGTTTCAACACTATCTTAATTGATCTGTGTCGCGATCTCTGGGCCTATATCTCACTGGGTTATTTCAAACAGAAAACCATCGCGGGTGAAATTGGCTCATCCACCATGCCACACAAGGTCAACCCGATCGATTTTGAAAACGCCGAAGGCAACCTGGGTATCGCCAATGCACTCTATGGTCATCTTGCTGCGAAACTACCGATTTCACGCTGGCAGCGCGACCTCACCGACTCCACCGTGCTGCGTACCCTCGGTGTTGGTTTCGGTCACAGCCTGATCGCCTGTCAATCTCTGATGCGCGGCCTGAACAAACTTGAAGTGAACGCGACAAAACTCGAAGACGATCTCGACAACGCATGGGAAGTCCTTGCAGAACCGATCCAGACCGTGATGCGTCGTTATGGCATCGCCAACCCGTACGAAAAACTGAAAGAAGTTACCCGTGGCAAAACCATCACCCGTGCCGATATGCATAACTTCATCAAAACTCTGGATCTGCCTGCTGAAGTCATTGCTCGATTGCTCGAACTCAGCCCGCAAAACTATACCGGGAACGCAGAACAACAGGCACGCGAGATTTAAACTTGCGCAACACAGCCATGTTCGGCAGCGATATCAGCTACGAAGAATTTCTGCGTGATTACTGGCAGAAAAAGCCATTACTGTTTCGGCAGGCTTTTCCTGACATCAACACTCCGCTCAGCGCTGAAGAACTCGCTGGCCTCGCCTGCGTCGACGGTATCAACTCGCGCCTGGTTTTTGAAAGCGCAGAATACTCAGCCGAAGGTCGCGCCTGGTCGGTACGGCACGGACCTTTTGATGAAAACGACTTTGCCCATTTACCGGAAAATGGCTGGAGCCTGCTGGTCAGCGATGTGGAAAAGCACGTGCCCGATGCACGCGAACTGATAGATGCGTTTCGTTTTATCCCCGACTGGCGTATCGACGATCTAATGATCAGTTATGCGCCGCCCGGTGCTTCGGTCGGTGCGCATGTTGATGCGTATGATGTTTTTTTGCTGCAATTACAGGGCACGCGTCACTGGATGATCAGCGAATCTTTTGACAGCGCTGAGCTAACCAACACCGACCTGCGCATCCTCAAAAGTTTTAGCGCTGAACAGCACTGGGACCTGCGCGCTGGCGATATGCTGTATTTGCCGCCCAATGTCGCGCACCACGGCATTGCAAAAAATGACTGTATGACAGCATCCATCGGCTTTCGCGCACCGGAGCTACGAGGACTGGTCAGTGATTTCGGCGAATATCTTGCACGTCGTCTACCCGAAGGCGCACGCTATAGTGACCCTGATCTGACACTGCAAACACATCCTGCTGAAATCACCACACAAACAGTGCTCAAGCTAAAAAAAATCATGCAGGATTGCATTAGCACTGATGATGAAACCATCCTGAACTGGCTGGGCGAATACGCCAGTGATAACCGCGCTAGCACTCAGCTCTACGAAAACGATCAGACATTTTCTGATTTTGCGAAACTGAAAAAAGCCATCCAGCAAGACCTGCTACTCGAACATAATCCCATGTCACGTTTTCTGTTTTCTCGAAGCCACGATCATGCGCTACTGTTCACCGATGGCCAGAGCTATCAGTGTTCGATCAGTTTTGCGGAAAACATGTGCCGTCACAGCCTCATCGACAACCATGCTTTGCTCGCAAGTATCAGAGATTCACAGGACGAGAACGTGCTGCTTGATCTCTGCAACAAACAGTCCTTGCTTGTGAACAATGAGTAAACCGCTTATACGCATCGCTGACTGGCACAATCCTGATGATCAGAAAGCGCTGCGCATGATTCGCCAGCGTGTATTTATCGAAGAACAAAGCGTGCCAGTCGAACTTGAGTGGGACGAATTTGACGACAGCAGCATACATTTTCTCGCCAGCATTAATAGCAGCCCGGTAGCCACCGCACGACTGAAATCCAATGGCCAGTTCGGACGCATGGCGGTACTGGCTGAATATCGCCAACAGGGTATCGGCAGCGCACTACTACAATTCGTAATACAACAGGCGAAAAAACAAAACTGCAGAACTTTATATTGTCACGCCCAGACCAGCGCGCTTGATTTTTATCAAAGACACGGCTTTAATACCTGTAGTGATGAATTCGATGATGCTGGCATTCCGCATCGCGAGATGATCATTCAGCTTGATTAGGGACCTAGAACCGTGGCTAATATACTTGGAACCAGTACAGACACTCTGCATTTACACACCGCAGATGAAAACCGCGAGGTCGCACTCGAACTGGCGCAGCAAGCACGTCGCGAACTGGTGATTTTTAGCCAGGAACTGGATGCCCCCCTGTACGATAATCCCGAATTTGAACGCGCAGTGTTTGATCTCGCCAGACTACATCCGAGCACACAAATTCGAATTCTGGTTCAGGATGCCACGCGTGCATTACAGAAAGGTCACAGCCTGTTGCGCCTGGCACAAACCTTGTCCAGCTCAGTATTCATTCGAAAACCGTCCCACGATTTTCGTGAGGAATACGGCGCTTTCGTAGTTGCAGACACCACAGGTTATAGTCAGCGCGTAATCGGTGACCATTATAACTACGATGCCCTGGCCAGTTTCATGGAACCGTCACAGGCCAGGCAGTTAGTCCATCACTTCAACAAAATATGGGAGCACGCAGAGGACGATCCGCAACTCAGGCGTTTACACGTATGATTGCAATCCTTTCCTTAGTGTCACTATCTAACTGAGCTTTTCAGCAATTTCCACAACCATAACTGATCCCTGATAAATAAATCCTGTGTATAGCTGCCGCACCAGATCTGTATCACCTCGGTTCAGGATGTCACACGCGCACTGTACAATGAACACAGTCTATTATGCCCAACAGACTCTAGCGAGCTCCGTATTTATTAAAAGCTTCAGACGATTTTCGCTAAGAACAGAGTGCGATTATTATTTCAGAAAAATGCGTGGGACATATCCAGGAAGATCCCCGGTTACGAAGCCTTAATGTCTGATCGTGGATATTCTCCAAGCTTAAATATTGAGGGGCGATCAATAAAATAGCCCTGCACATATTCGACACCAATCTCTTTCAGAACCCTCAGAATAGAGGCATCTTCCACCCTTTCGGCTATGGTTTGCAGATTCATTACACTGGCAACCTGCTGGATCGACTGGACCATCGCATGGTCAATCGGGTCACGACTCACATCTTTGACAAATGCACCGTCGATTTTCAGATAATTCACCGGCAGCGTTTTCAGATAAGCGAATGAGCTCAGGCCACTGCCAAAATCGTCCAGAGCAAAGCGACAACCATGATCTTTTAGTTCATGTATAAATGCGGCCGCCTTGGCCAAATTACTGATAGCGACTGTTTCAGTAATTTCGAAACAGAAATTTTCCAGTGATATATTGTAGCGATCTCTTTCTGTAAGAATAAAATCCAGGGTACCATCATCGTTCAGCGAATCTCCTGAAAGATTGATTGAGAGCATCATGCCAGCTGCCCGTGTCGGAGAGAATTTTAGCTCATTTGAAAACATTCTAAATACCTCTGAAATCACCCAACGATCAATACCTACCATCAGGTTATAACGTTCTGCGGCAGGCAAAAA
>CAYRNH010000095.1:5258-8774 GCA_964425515.1 uncultured Thiotrichaceae bacterium
GGCATTGTCGGGTGTGATTGCAACAACACCGATACTGACACCGATCTCAAATATCTTGTCTTCCCATACAAATCGAAACGCATTGATTTGTTGTCTAAGATTATCAGCAATCGCTGCCGCTTTTTTAATTGTGCAATTTTCAAGCAGAATACCAAATTCATCACCACCAAGGCGAGCAACAATATCGCCTGAACGCAGAGTATTATTGAACAGTCCAGACAGTTGTTGCAATAATTCATCACCCGCGATGTGCCCACAGGTGTCATTCACAATCTTGAACTGGTCAAGATCCAGATAGCACAGACAATGCTTGCGATCCTCTGCCGCCACATTAATAAGTATCTCTTCAAGGTGCTCTTCAAATTTACGTCTGTTGTAAAGCCCGGTTAGCATGTCATGACTGGCCTGATAAGAAAGCTGATAAGTCAGCCTCCGGGTATTACTGACGTCCTGTATAACAATGACTGCTCCGATAAGCTCACCCAGATGATTTTTCATCGGTGCGATAGATGCTTCTACTGCAATAACTGATGACTCACCGTTAATTAACGATGAGTGCTCAGGCAGTTTGACTATATCTGCACTGCTGAAACAGTCATGCAGTGGATTACCGATCGATTGATTAATATTCTTATTTACAAAACTGACAACATCTGTGAACTGCCTGCCTCGGACTTCTTCAAGCCTCACACCAATCAGCTTTTCGGCAATTGGATTGATATAGTCAATCGTCTCGTCAATATTGACGGTAATCACGGAATCGGTAATTGAATACAACGTCACTTCAGCGCGTTCTTTTTCAAGATTGAGTTCTGCTTCGGAAATAGATGCACGCTCCAGTGCGCGCACAAGGTCGTGCTGTTGCGCCAGCAGCAATCCGATCGCATTATTAATGAATCTACCAAGATAGCCGAATTCATCTTCGCGGGACTCATCGAAGCGTACAGTTTCCTTGCCTTCGGAAAACTGCTTTGCGGTATCAACCATGTTAAGAAACGGCGAAGTTATGACTCGTTGCAATATTTGTTGCAAAATAAGCCCAAACAAAAACACGAACCCACCGATAGAGAGCATCATGTTTTTTCTTATGGTAGACGCTTGTTGGGCCTGATTCGGGAAATACACCTGTATATCAATCGGGACCAGGGACTTTTTCGTCTTGTTGAAATAGTACAATTTATATGGATAGGAAGCATCGTCATTAGAAATGCTTCCAAAAGTAATTTCTTGCTGTTCAGTTTTTATTTCAACCGCAGTAACATTCATGTCTTTGCTTAGCTTGCGTATAGTCGACTTTAACTTTTCCCTGTCATTGAGCACCTCACCTGAATCCTCATCGAGTAGATGTTCAATTGAAAAAGCGAGCAAATGAACATTGTTCTTATTGGTGCTGCGAAGCTTCTGCTCCGATTTATTTAACAACAATACAGCGACCAGCAAGCCAACAAAAACCAGACCCCAGAATACGATACCGGTAATTCTTGCAGGCAGTTTAGAATGAAAATTTACGTCGTTGTTCTCCAATTTAACATCCTTACCTAAATCCAAGTCTCTTTAGTAATAACAGCACGGGGCAAACACCTGAAACACCCGCGCCCAATATGGCGAATCCCATAAACCAGGGGAAAAACCAGATGACATCGTAACCAAACTGGTGCAGACAGACATAGGATGATAACAGCACTATAGCCACCGTTATTCTCCACGCACGCAAGCCATCCATCTTAAACCTCGGAGTCGCTTTAAAAGCAAACAACCCCGAATCAAGGCTGTGACCACTGATCTTTTGCGTCAACGTAGTCATTCGAATATCCGTTATACCCTCGAACAGCAATAAAACGCACAGCACGTATATCATCATTTTAGACTCAAGATAGAGCGACAATAATATAAAGGCGCCAATAATAAACAGGTATGTCCTCTCACTCATATTACATCTACCTCTTCAGTTTTTATTTATTTTTGACGCCAAATGTCTGAATCACATCCAGGCACACGTGCGCGGTATACAAGTCAACTTAAAATCACACCGGCGCCGGTATCTTGATATTAGCGGGCCTTCGAACACCATCGTGGCAGACAAACCAGATATGATACAGGTGTAATCTAGATACAAGCCGATGATAGCACTAACAGCAAATAGATAAACATAAGGACTTTCAGACACTTAACAACCTCGCCTTCGTCTGAAAAAATAGATTAGACTTAAGTATATATAGCAGAATCTAGAAGTTATACCTGCCTTTTGTCGCCGATACGCACGCATTCACCAGTTCAGGACCGGAGTAGATAAACCCTGTGTAGAGCTGGACCAGCGAGGCTCCAAGTTCGATTTTTCGTTGTGCATCCTGCGCACACATGATGCCACCGACTGCAATCACCGGTATCCTGCCATGCAGTTCATTCACCAGCACTTCAAGCACATGATCAGCCAGCGCCGTTAATGGCTGACCACTGAGCCCACCCTGCTCGGTCGCGAGCGCGCCATCCTTTAGCCCATTACGATCATTCGTGGTATTGGTGGCAATCACACCATCGATATTCTGCTCGACAAAAACACGTGCTAGCGCTGCAATTTCGGCATCACTGAGATCCGGCGCAATTTTTACCAGTAAAGGCACATAGTGCCCATGTTGTTGCTGTAACACACTCTGCTCCTGCTTCAGTGTTTGCAGCAATGACCGCAATGCATCACCATGCTGAAGTTCTCGCAATCCAGGCGTATTAGGTGAGGAAATATTAATCGTGACATAATCAGCATGCGCGTAGACCTTGCGCAAACAATACAGATAATCGTCGACCGCCTGATCATTCGGTGTCAGCTTGTTCTTGCCGATATTGATACCGAGCACGCAGCGACGTTGACTGTGTTTAACCTGCTCGACCAGATAATCAACACCACGATTATTAAAACCCATGCGATTGATAATCGCGCGATCTTTGAGCAGACGGAACAGGCGTGGTTTGTCATTGCCAGGCTGCGCTTTGGGTGTCACCGTACCGATTTCGACAAAGCCAAAACCGCAGGCCGCCAGTGAGTCAATATGCTCACCATTCTTATCCAGTCCTGCGGCCAGCCCTATACGACTGGGAAAGTCTATCCCCATTACGGTCACTGGATTGTTGTCAGGCTTTGGCCGACGAGCCACCAATCCGATCAATGCGGTTTTATATAATAGATCCAGTGCGCGCAAAGACAATCCATGCGCAACTTCCGCATCGAGCATGAACAGCAGCTTTTGCACCAGAGCATACAGATTCATCATTAGACCGCTTCGATATATTCCACAATTAATTGTAACTTACGCACACCGCGAAACTCATTGACGTCCATCCGATACACCGCGCGAATCTTCGCTGTCCCGGACGGTAAATCACTATCGGTCTGGTTAAAAGCGATTGCATCATACACCTGCGTCGCATCGTTTTTGCGCAGTGCCAGTTTAAGATGTTTTTCACCGACAATGCGCCAGTTGACGATTTCAAATACATCATCGAACACCGGCTCGGGGAACT
>CAYRNH010000096.1:0-8743 GCA_964425515.1 uncultured Thiotrichaceae bacterium
AATACGTTTAGCGCCGGCACCCCGGCAAAGGCAGCAGAAGTGAATGCCAACTTCACGGCGGTGAAGACCGCGACCGATGACAATGACAGCCGGGTCACGGCATTGGAGGCATCGCTTGCCACATTGCAGAATACGGTTACCGCGTTGCAGGCTTCGGTGACTTCACAAGCCTCGGACATTACTGCGTTACAGGCAACGGTGGCTACTCAGACCTCGGATATTTCGACCTTGCAGGGTACGGTTACCGCGTTGCAGAGTACGGTGACTACACAAGCCTCGGCCATTACGGCGTTACAGGCAACGGTGGCTACACAGACTTCGGACATTTTTACGTTGCAGAATACGGCGTCTACGCAGACATCAAACATTACGACGTTGCAGGGTACGGTGGCTACTCACACCTCAAACATTACTTCGTTACAGACTACGGTGACTACACATACCTCACAAATAGCGGGCATCAACAACAGCAACGTGATGACACTCGAACCGTATCTCACGGTCGATACCGTATCTGATTCACGTGGTCCTCTGGTGCAATTCAGTGGTGTCAATGTGCAGGTGGTGAACGGTTTAGGCTCGACTCGCACCGCAAACGGCCTGGGTAATCTTATTATCGGATATGATGAGGTTGATACAAGTGGGACAGCTCGTTGTAGCGTGGGTACCGACTCCGTATATGGCACACGCGTAACTGATGTAACTTCGTGCAATGCGGCAGGGGGCACCTGGGGTACGACAGGTTTTAAGACGGGGTCGCATTATCTGGTGCTTGGCGAGCAAAATAATTACTCATCCTGGGGTGGTTTGATAGCAGGCTTTAATAACACCAGTAACTATAGATATTCTAGCGTTAGTGGTGGCCAATATAATACTGCAAGTGGTTTCGCTGCCAACGTCAAAGGCGGAAGTGGTAATACCGCCAGTGGGAGTTTTAGCAGTGTTAGTGGCGGAGCCGGTAATACCGCCAGCGGGTCGACAAGCAGCGTTAGCGGCGGAGGTGGTAATACCGCCAGCGGGACTTCAAGCAGCGTTAGTGGCGGAGCTTATAATACCGCCGGCAGCAACGGCTTCAGCAGCGTTAGCGGTGGTATATATAATATTGCAAGTGGTTATTATTCCAGCGTCAGCGGTGGTGGTAGTGTCAGTGGTAG
This sequence comes from uncultured Thiotrichaceae bacterium, assembly GCA_964425515.1. Taxonomy (GTDB): domain Bacteria; phylum Pseudomonadota; class Gammaproteobacteria; order SZUA-229; family SZUA-229; genus JASBSR01. The sequence continues at coordinate 1,155 of CAYRNH010000096.1, forward strand.
TAGTTACGGTAATACGGCAGCGACTAACAGCTCAAGCATCCTTGGTGGTTATAGCAATACAACTACTGTGACCGGTGAAACCATTCCTTAATTGAAATTGTCCGAGGGGAATCGCAATACGCCGTTTCCCTTCGGACACTATCCTAAGCTTCACGTATGAGGAGATCCGGGGAGAGATCCGGGGACACAATACTTAATTCCTGCGCACACTAGAGTGGCTGCATTTTCCTTTGTTACTGAGAACAAGCGTTTCACCCTCCCCCTCACAACTCGCCGAGCCACAGCGCTTTGGTAGCGTAAATTTTCCATGGATGGCAAATTTAGGTTTGCGCGCAGGACAGCGCGTCAAACCGGCGCGTTAGCAAAGTGCTGTGAATCGGGAACCCGAAGGGCGAGCTGTGTAGGGCGGCGCTTTTTGGTTACTTTTGCTCGCTGTAGAGAAAAAGTAACTCGCCCGTGGGTGCGAGAACCCACATGCCACCAATGTAAAAAAGACATGGACCCCCGACACAAACACTCGGGGATGACAATCAGGCGGACAGGGCTCAAGAATGCGCCGAACAGCCCACCATCACAATACTATCTCAACAGCTCATACGCCCGTCGTATATTGATAAAGGTCTCGGTATCACCGCCCCTGTCGGGGTGATGTTTAGATGCCAGTGTGCGGTAGCTACGGGTGATTTCGTACTGGCTGGCATCAGCCCTGAGTTTGAGCGTACGCAATGCAATGGTGTGTTCATCCAGCGCAATAACTTGCTCCTCAACATTAGCAAAGCGCTGCCAGAAACTATCGAATATTTTTTTCACATTTGCCTCGGCGATATTTTTATTTTATTTCAGTCAAGGACAGGACCGGCCTGTTGCGCAAAGCATAACGCTCGTTTTTTGTAAAATCAAGGGGTTCCGGCGATATTTATATATACAGGTTTAACTTTATTCATCAACCTCGGCAGCCGTTCTCATCGCGGCAATAACAATCAACGAATAACAGCCCGGTTTTACCGGGCTGCATTTCTGGATCAGGCCACTACCCTGCTGGTATCGCGCACTTTTTTATTTGCTCAAGCTTGTCGCGGAATTCGAGCTATGCACAAAACCAATAATGGCTAGCGTGGACGAGTCTGCGCAAGCCCCAGCAACATGATCATCCCCGAAACCAGCAATACAAGACTGCCCGGGATGGGCACAACGCTAAAATTAACTTGCATAGAACCCATCTCGTGCCCCGAATTGTCGAAGGCATATAGCGGCAGTGTTGAGGAGCTTGTACCGGTGGTAGCAGGTCCAGTTAAGCCAAGCCCCAGTACCGGTGCACCATCGGGCGCGATATTCACATCGCTGCCCGACAGAACAGCATATAACGGCAAGGTCAGTGTGCTCGGGTTAGCACCCACCAATGATCCATCAAAACTGAGATAGAGTAACTGCGCGCCGCCGATTGAATCCAGATTAAATGCGGACGTTCCCGTCAGGCGACTGCCACAGGCCAGATCGCTGATGACGGGCGGCCCTGGATTTTGAGCCAGCAGAGCACCACCGTCGGGGCTTTGAGAATAGAACTGCAAGCTACCATTAATATTTGCGCCAGTCAGATCACCTAACGATGTACTTAAGCACGGACTGGGAGGATAAAAATTGATGACATAGTCAGCGCGAACAACAAATGCCTGACTGGTGGCTGGTAGTATTAACAACAGCAAACAGAGAAGTTTTGAATTGATTGAGATCATCGCTCCCTCCTGATCTGTGTCCTGGATCGCTTATATTAAACACCAATAGTAGCCATATAAACAAGCTCGGGCGGCCACCTGTATTCTTCGCTTTTGCCCCAACCTTTGGCTACCTGTACCGTAGCTATGCAGGACTTGCTACGCTCTCGGGGTGGGTTTTAATTATCGGTTTGTCACGCCCCGCAATATCAAAAAAAGCGTTCACGTATCGCTAACTGACCATGGTGTTCCCGTCATCGCCTGCCAGATGCGTTACTAACTCGATAAGCTCCCAGCTGTAAGCCGATACACCGTCTATCGAATACCTGAAGCCGGGCCAGGCCCGTGCTGAACCATATTTACCCGTTCAAGTCTTATGGCTGCATAAACGTAAAATGAATTATACTTAACCGATGAAAACACACCTGAACAAACTTGCCGTTATCGCTATCTTCAGCCTGCTGTCTGCCTGTAGCGGTATTCCTGTGAGCCAGGACTATGAGCCCGCCACCAACTTTAGTGCCCTGAAAACCTATCACTGGGATCCGGCCGTACTAAAAAGTGAAAACAACATCAAAGGCGACCCTTTGCTGGATAGTCGCATCCACAAAGCCATTGACCACAAACTGGGCGCCATGGGTTATATACTGAAACCGGATACAAATACTGATTTTATCGTCAATTACCAGACCGATATGCGTCAGCGCCTGACTTCAGACGGACCCACCACCAGTTTCTCTTTCGGTTTCGGAAACTTTGGTCACTTCGGTGGCATCGGCATTGGCACAGGTACCACGATACGCGATGAAGACGAGGCCACACTGATTATTAATATTATCAGCGGTAAAGATAAACGCCTGTTGTGGCGAGGCACCAGTTCTCGATATGTCTACCACTACGACAAGCCTGAAGAACTGACAAAGATAATCAATGATCACGTTGATGCGATTCTGGATCAGTTTCCTCCGAACAAAAAATCATCCAACTAAACAACTGGCTTGAAAACAGTGAACACATACCGATGTTCGCCTGCAGACTTCATGTTTAATAATTTCAAATGTAAAAATTATTCTTACCATTAACAGAGAGCACTCAAATAATGAATAAAATTATCCCCACACTAGCTTTGCTCGTTGCGACATCGACCGCATATGCACAGAACCTCGACACTAAACAAATTTATTTTGGTGGTGGCGTCGGTTTCAACAGTGTTAATAACAACAATTTTTACAATAACAGCAACGCAGTAGGTTTTCAGGTATTCGCTGGCCTGCCGCTGGCGGTTAACATGGGCGCTGCCGCACTGGCTGTTGAAGTCGGTTATATGGACACAGGTAACTTTGATAGAGGCGGTAGCGCGAATGGTCTCTGGAGCACCGCAGTCGCCAGTGTTCCTCTGAACAACAATGTCAAACTGGTGGGTCGTCTGGGCTATGACTTCGGTGATGATGACGGCGCCATGATCGGCGCAGGCGTTGGTTTTCCTGTAGCAAAAAAAATGGATATGCGCGTCGAATATGTCGTCCGTGACCACATTGATTCATTGCAGGCCAACCTGGTTATTTATCAGTAAGCCTGGCTGATAGTTTGCCAAAGCCATCCGCCTGCAAAAGCGGATGGCTTTTTTATTGCCAATCGGCTTCTGGTTGACGTATCTCAAACTTCCATGCTGACTTCTGAGCACCATTCAATCTAGACTGTGGGTACGCATTGTTCAGGAGTAACCACTATGGATCATCACACCAATACCATCAAAGTCTGGGATATCGCAGTACGCGTGTTTCACTGGTCACTGGCGCTGGCATTTACGATCGCCTGGCTGAGCGAAGATGATCTGGAAGACCTGCACGTTATCGCAGGCTATGTCGTTCTGGGGCTGATCTGCTTTCGTATTATCTGGGGGTTTATCGGCCCCCAGTATGCTCGCTTTTCAGACTTTATCTATTCACCTGCGGAAATAAAACAATACCTGAAAGACCTGATGCAGGCGAATCCGAAACATTATTTCGGCCATAACCCGGCGGGTGGCGTGATGGTGATCCTGCTACTGATCTCGCTGTTCGGTACTACATTGACGGGCCTGAAAGTCTATGGCGTCGAAGGTCATGGACCGCTGGCGAAAACCGGGAACGCCCCCAGCCTTGCGGTCATCAGCCCGGTCACCAATGCGTATGCTGACGATGACAAAGACAGGAAAAAGGAAAATGAAAATCCGGCAGAAGAGTTCTGGGAAGAAACTCACGAAGCCTTTTCCAATATTTCATTGTTCCTGGTGATTTTTCACATCCTGGGCGTACTGTTCTCCAGCATGATGGAAAATGAAAACCTGGTAAAAGCCATGATCACCGGCCGCAAAAAAATTCCATCGGATGATACAGACTAAAGTTTCAATAGAGGGAGCGATACAAAACGGCACCACAGGCGCCGTTTTGTATTCAGCTATAGATACCGTGTTCGCGTGTTGCGAGGAATTTTATTTTGGGCCACTTCTCCATGGTCATTTCCAGATTGACCCGTGAAGAGGCGATGTAGACCAGATCACCAGCATGGTCGAGTGCCAGATTGGTGTTGTGACGATCGCGAAATTTTTCCAGTTCTTTGGCATCATCACATTCTACCCAGCGCGCGGTGGTAACGTTCACATTTTCGAAATCGCAATCGACACTGTATTCATCCTGCAAACGATAACGCACCACTTCAAACTGCAGCACACCGACTGCACCCAGAATGAGATCATTATTATGCAAGGGTCGGTACAGCTGGGTAGCACCCTCTTCGCATAACTGGGTCAGACCCTTTTGCAGCGCTTTCATTTTTAACGGGTCGCGCAGATGTGCACGGCGGAATAATTCGGGGGCAAAATTCGGAATCCCGGTGAAAGACAGATCTTCGCCCTGGGTAAAGGTATCACCGATGCGCATGGTCCCATGGTTATGCAGACCAATGATGTCACCTGTGTAGGCTTCTTCAACGTTCTCGCGCTCCGAGGCCATAAAGGTCAGCGCATCGGCAAGTTTGATGTCTTTGCCCAGACGCACATGTTTCACTTTCATGCCACGGCTGTAGACACCAGAACAAATACGCACAAAGGCCATGCGGTCACGATGGCCGGGGTCCATGTTCGCCTGAATCTTGAAAACAAAACCGGTAAATTTTTCTTCTTCCGGTTGCACCACGCGGGTCTGGGTTGCACGTGGGCCCGGCGGTGGTGCCATGGCGTCGAGCGCATCGAGCAGTTCTTTGACACCAAAATTGTTGATACCGGAACCAAAAAACACCGGTGTCAGTTCGCCGCGATCATAGGCCTCCTGATCAAAAGCATGGCTGGCGCCTTTCACCAGTTCGATTTCATCGCGCAGTTCCTGCGCCATATCGCCCAGCACTTCGTCCAGCGCTGGATTGTCCAGACCCTGGATCACATCACCCACATTGATTTTTCCGCTGTGTGTCGGGCTGTACAGATGCACGCTTTCTTCAGCCAGGTTGTACACACCCTTGAAACGTTTACCCATGCCGATCGGCCAGGTGATGGGGGCGCACTTGATCTGCAGGATATTTTCAATCTCATCGAGCAGGTCGATGGCTTCGCGTGCTTCGCGGTCCATTTTATTGATGAAGGTGATAATTGGGGTATCGCGCAGGCGACAGACTTCCATCAGCTTGATGGTGCGTTCTTCCACGCCTTTGGCCGCGTCGATCACCATCAAGGCAGAGTCCACCGCAGTGAGCACGCGATAGGTGTCTTCCGAGAAATCGGCGTGGCCGGGGGTATCGAGCAGATTGATAATGCAGTTTTTATATGGAAACTGCATCACCGAAGAGGTCACCGAAATACCACGCTGCTTTTCCAGCTCCATCCAGTCAGAGGTAGCATGGCGCGCGGCCTTGCGGCCCTTGACCGTGCCCGCGAGCTGGATCGCGCCCCCGTACAGCAGCAGCTTTTCGGTGAGCGTGGTTTTGCCGGCATCTGGATGCGAAACAATGGCGAAGGTGCGGCGACGCTTGACCTGTTCGAGATAAGACATGTGAACCCCTTTAAAGCGGGGCATTATACCGAAGCGCCTGCGCGCTGTAACGTCATCTGGCGTTTTAAGGCGCTACCCAGTCGGCTCGATAATCGAGAGTTGCCGCCCCCGGTGTCATCTCTGGCGAGCTGTTCAGCGGACACTGAGCGGGATCGAGATGATCGTACCAGGAATGGAATCTCAGCAAGGGCGTGGGCGACATGATACAGGCCTGTCTGCCAAAAGGATGACTCAGATGCAGTAACAAGTGTCCCAGTTCGTGGGCCAGAACCGCAGCGACATAGTCAGTAATTTGGGTTTCGCTATAATGCCCGTCTCCACGCAGCTGGCTGAGCACGGGATTATCATTCAGCATGGGAAAACTGGTGACAAAACTGTAGGCTTTAAATTTACCCTGGTTATTAAAACTGGTGGTACCTGCAGTAATACCGCCACGCAAGGAAGAATGCACATCCATGTCATAGGTTTCTACGCTCGCCACCAGCTGGTTGGTGATCACCACATCGAAGGGAACATGACCATAGCCGATACTGTCCCACCACACCCACTGGTTATACGGTGAGCCATCGAGCACCGGCGCACCGTCGGCGGCATTTTGTGTTCGCCAGTAATTCAGGCGTGTAAGTAGAGTGCTCACCAGCGCATCAGACAATTGATGCAGATCATCGCCCACAAACGGATGTGTGAGATACGGACGCGCATAGTCCACAATATTATTATTTTCATCCTTGTACTGACTCAGCGTTTTATAAATACTCGCCCGCATCTCGTCACGATCAGCCGCACTCAAGGAGTGTGTATCTACAATACGTGTTTCCAGATTGGTATCGATGCTTTTATTGCGTAAGGCAAAAAAATCTTTTATCCCGAGTTCTTCTGGACGACTGAACTCAACATTAAGATGAAAATTTTGTTTTACCAGCACTCGGGTTTTGGCCAGTACTTCGGCCTGCTGTTTTTGACTCAAAGCGGGAAAGCGTGGATTAACAACGTGTGCGACACGCAGTTTGATCGATCCAGATCCCAGCGAAGGCAGCGGCACGGTTGATTCGCCCGGCGCGGTTTTCGGTGTCCGGTCATGCCACACCAGAATGACCAGCACGGCTACAATCAAACCACTGAAAATTATAAGCGCTCGATTCTGATTATTTGCTATCAAACCTGATTCCCTGTTTTTAAAGCAACGGCCTTATTAAACCACGACCAAGTGTGACCGCCTACTCTGCTTGTTCGTGTTCGGCTTTGGGTAGATAGCGCGCCAGAATAATCGCATCTTCGCGTCCATGATCACCGGGGTAATAATTTTTGCGAACACCCAGTTCGTGAAAACCCTCGGAGTGATACAAATCTATTGCCGTCTGATTTGAGCGACGCACTTCGAGCAAAATCATGTCGATATCGGCCATTTGCGCACGACGTGACAAATGCTGTAAAAGCTTTCGGCCAATACCTCGACCCTGGAATGCCGGACTCACGCATAGATTAAGCACATGTGCTTCGCCTGCTGCCAGCATAACGATGCCGTAACCAATAATAGTATCTTCAAGCGTGGCCACCCAGCAATTGTAACCGACACGAATACAGTCACGAAAAATACCCACTGTCCACGGATACGGATAGGCCTGTTCTTCGACCTGCATCACATTGCCGAGATCGGCATAAGTCATGGTGCGAATGCTGACCTCTGCATTCTGTTCCGGTATATCTTTTGCCCGCGTAGCCATCAGTCCAGCATTGCCTTGAGACGCAACAGATCATGCCAGGATTTGCGTTTTTCAGTGGGCTTACGCAATAAATACGCAGGATGATAACTGACTAGCAGAGGAATGCCGCGATACTCATGCTGCGCTGC
>CAYRNH010000097.1:0-8719 GCA_964425515.1 uncultured Thiotrichaceae bacterium
CATTGATCAGGCTGGAGACCTTTTCATCAGCAACAGTCCTGACCCGCTCTTTAATATCACGTATAGATGTCCAGCCGACCAGAACCAGAATCGATGTAGCTGCTGCTATTAAATAGAAGAAATAAGTGACGGTACTGGTTGCGTAGCTAACGCCACGATCAACTGATGAAAGCTCACGATCAACAATCTGTTTTGTAAGATCGACTTTTTGAGCGTCCATATCGACCCGAAGTTGTTTAAGCTCATCCAGAATGTAGCGTTCAATAAATGGCGTATACAGTGGTTTTTTGAGATGATCAACCTGTGATTCGATTTTTTTCGGGGCGTCTTTTGCATACACAACGCCAGAAGATAAAAGTAACGCAACCAGCACTGTCGACAAAACAACTTTGATACTAACCATGTTTTTATTCCTTTTTGAAAATACTCACTGATATGCCAACTCTATACTGGCGGAGTGCTGGCATCACCATGCTAAACATTAGTCAGTCTACGATCGCCTCAGCCGTCAGCTCGTAAGCACCTTCTGAATTGTGCACTTCAGTACCACTAAGAGGCGGATTAAAGACACAGGCCATTTTCATTTCCTCGAATGCTCTCAGGGTATGCCTGTCATGCTTGTCCAGGACATAGAGTGTCCCCGGATGAACAGGATGCCTGACATCGTCATCGCGTGTTTGAACCTCACCTTCTCCACTGATGCAATATACGGCCTCCAGATGGTTCTGATAGTGCATATTAAAATCAGCGCCTTTGTAGATTGTCGTTATGTGAAACGAGAAACCCATGTTATCCGATTGCAGCAGTAATCTCGTGCTTTCCCAGTTGCCATCAGGCGACACAATACGACGTTTTGTTTTGTTTGCTTCCTGTAGAGTTCTTACAATCATCTTCGACCTTTTTTAAAAAGTAGCTATTATTAGATAGTGGGAATCACTAGCCCGTGACTTTACGCATGATTTCCGGGCTTTTAGTTTCGGTATTGTCTGATTCAAAATAATCTCGTTCTTCAGGAATCGAATCTTCGCCTGCACATACTTTTTTAACCGCTGCCTCAACAATATCGATACCCTTTTTAAGATTTTCATCACTAATGATTAACGGGCATAAGAATTTGACCACATGATCTTCAGCACCGCTGGTTTCTATCACGAGACCATTCTGAAAAGCTTCGTGCGAAATTTTGCCGGCAATATCGCCGTTGACGCAGTTGATACCCTGAAACATGCCGCGTCCGCGAGTAGTGAAATTCCCTTCTCCATATTTATCGACAATGGCATCCAGTCGTTTTGTCATGTACTCGCCTTTACGCTTAATTTCTTTTGAAAACCGATCATCACTCCAGTAGTGATCGATGGCCGCTTTCGCAGTAACAAACGCAAAATTATTGCCGCGGAAGGTTCCGTTGTGTTCTCCAGGTTTCCATTGATCAAGTTCAGGGCGAATAAGCACAACCGCAAAAGGCAGGCCATAGCCGCCAAGTGATTTGGACATGGTCACCATGTCGGGCTTGATACCAATTTCTTCGAAACTGAAATAAGTACCGGTGCGACCACAACCTGCCTGAATATCATCAATGATCAGCAGGACATCGTTTTTTCTGCACACCGCTTCAAGATTACGCAGCCAGTCAAAACTTGCGACATTAATGCCGCCTTCGCCCTGCACAGTCTCTACAATAACGGCTGCCGGTTTATCAATACCACTGCTGGAATCAGCCAGCACCTTGTCGAGATATGCTGTGGTATCAATATCGTCGCCCAGGTATCCATCATAAGGCATTCTGCTACTGCCATTTAAGCTAACACCTGCCGCACCCCGGTGGTGTGAATTTCCTGTGACAGCCAGGGCGCCAAGGCTGACGCCGTGAAAACCATTGGTGAAGGAAATAATGTTTTCACGACCCGTTATGTTACGTGCCAGCTTCAGTGCGGCTTCAACTGCATTAGTGCCGGTTGGCCCGGTAAATTGCATAACGTACTCAAGACCCCTGGGTTTCAGGATTTTTTCATTAAAGGCTTCAAGGAATTCGCCTTTGGCCTTTGTGTGCAGGTCGAGACCATGGGTAATGCCGTCTTCATGAATATATGCAAGCAATTTATCTTTGAATACGGGATTGTTATGACCATAGTTCAGCGTGCCTGCACCGGCGAGAAAGTCCAGATATTCATGTCCTTCATCGTCATATAAAAACACGCCTGTTGCTTTATGGAAGACACGCGGGAATGAGCGCGCGTATGACTGTACTTCGGATTCGATTTCATCAAATATTTTCATCTTTTTTACTCCTGCGCATTGTTGCGTCAGATTGATTAACTGTAAATCACGGATACCGCGCCTATGGCAACGGTCCTATCCTGATCAGGAATTCAGAATCATGTTTGCCTGCAAAATGGGTATCGCGGTCAAATATGATCGAACTCTCAAGCCTCGCCGAAAGCTTGTTTGCCAGACTCTCAAACAGTCTCCATGACGGTTTGTTCGATTCAGTAATTGTGGTTTCTATGTAGGCCACCCGATCACACTGGGGGCGTTGAATAATGTGTTGTAACATTTGGCCCGCCAGGCCCTGCCCGCGTGCTTTTTCGCTGACGGCGACCTGCCATATAAATAAGGTGTCATTTCGATCGGGTATAAAATAGCCGCTGATAAATCCCACTAGCTCACCCGCCTGCTCTGCGGCAACAGATGTGCTGGCAAAGTGACTGCACTGTAAAAGATTGCAATAAATTGAATTCGGGTCTAATGGTGGGCAGGCTTCGACCAGCTGGTGCACCGATTCACCGTCTTCGGCTACCGGAGGACGCAAGCTCAGTGTCTGTAGCGTCATAGCGGAGCATCCGACGCTGATATGAAATTATTTATTGCACTAATCAATATTTTACGCGATATTCTAAAAACAGGGTGCGTATATTAACAATTATCCGTATAAATAGCCACTTATGGGCTATCTCCTTGATACTATATAGTTCGTACACAATGCTTTATTAGAGATTCACGCCCATTTCAGGTCTGCGCTACTTGCCTCAGACGCCCGCTCATGCTCTGATTCAGCACAATCGACATGTGTAGCCATACCATCCACCAGGAGAGCTCTGCTTGAATTACATTGATGACGTATTGATGGCCTTACGCCGCGTTATACGTGCCACCGACCTGCATTCAAAATATCTGGCAAAAACAACCGGACTGACCGCACCACAGATTCTGCTGTTGCAAACGATCAATAAAAAAGCCGATGTTACGATCGGAGTGCTCGCTAATGATGTGAGCCTGAGCCAGGCCACGGTCACCACTATTCTGGATAGACTGGAAACCCGAAAACTGGTCTACCGACAACGCTCGGATGAAGACAAGCGTAAAGTGTATGTTCACCTCACAGACTCGGGGAGCGACACACTTAAGCATGCGCCACCACTATTACAGGAACAGTTCATCCGCCAGTTCAGTGAGCTGCAGGAGTGGGAACAAAGCATGATTATCTCGTCACTGCAACGTATCGCAACCATGATGGACGCACAGGACATTGATGCTTCACCTGTACTGGATGTGGGTACCCTGGACAGGTAAAACGGCGGGCCGATAATTTACGCTCTGGAAAGTATTACCGCGGTGCGTAAACGATTGCTGCCAAACGTGGACATGGGGTCAAAGTCTTCCTGTGCAATGGGTATATATTGACAGTCGATCAACGACTGGCTGTGCTCATCCGGATCCGGATCGTGCATATAAAAACACTGTTCATCATAGCCGCTGACCGTGACCCAGTGCGGCGCTTTTTTGCGATCCATTCGGTAGGTACTGATTAATACCACGGGTACTGCGCCCTGCTTGCAAACATTGATCAGGGTTTTCTGATTGATGTTGCTGTAGTGAATCGCAATCCCTGCTGCCTTGCTCTGCTTTACAAATTCTTTGTGCACATGTTCGATAATGGCTTTTTTCTGTTCGCTGCGCACACCTTCGACAAACAGCGGCTTGCGCTGACTGATCCAGACCTCTGCCTTGAAGCCGCGCTTTTTTGCAGCCAGCGCCAGACCCAGGGGATGACAACCACCATGGCCAGAGGTCATAAAAATCGTGGTCGCTTCGCGCCAGATTTGCAGTTCTTCGCTAAGATTCGGTTTATATGATTTATCCAGACCACCCATGGCCATCATCAACGCAGCCGGGCCACAGGTAAAGCTTGTGCTTTGCTGATACCAGGTTAACACCGTGTGGACAAATGTCTCATCATGGTGACGAATGCGTTTTTGCATACGCAAGGCGTCGGTGTGGTCATCATAATAATTTGGCAACAGGCCAAACTCGATAAAACCGAGCGACCGATAAAGCTTGATCGCCTGGGTATTGGTGTGACTCACTTCAAGACGAAAATGCAGCGCACCTCTGTTTTGTGCTTCAGTTTCGCCTGCGTCTATTAATTTTCGTGCGATACCCTGTCCCTGCCATTCTGGACTTACCGCAATCGAGTAGAGCCGCGCCAGACGTGTGCCACGGTGAAATAGAATCAGCACGTAGCCAACGCAAACTTTATCCAGTAACGCTACCAGAAACACGCTCTGATCACTGCTCAGAAAACGGCGCATACTGCGACGACTGAGTCGATCGGTGGCAAAGCATTGCTGCTCCAGTGCCAGCAACTGCTCGAGATGTTCAATGCTTGCTGGTTCGATACTGATTTTTTTCTTAACCATGCTGAAGACCGTCTAATGCCTGCTGAATAACCTGTCTTGATTTGACCAGAACCAGCTCTCGCCAGTAATGGTCCCGTGGACAAAAATGTTCTCGCATGTCGCTCGCGGATTTTTTGATCGCCTGTGTGTCGCCCGACTTCCAGCTGCGATGATCCTGCAACACCACTTCGAACAAAGCCTCGGTGTTATAACTGCCAAACTCCAGCGTGACAAAACAACCTCGTTCCGACATTAACTCATGCCAGCGATAATCCATCAGCCCCAGTTTCATCACCGAACTCGACGTGCCCATGGCAGGCGCAGTAACACTGGCGCCGTACCAGTGACTGGCGACATCAAAACCAGTAGTGCCAGGAGGATGATCATTGATGATCTCGCCGTGCGCGTACAAACCCAGCCCGGTATGGATATCAACCACCGCAAGGTGACGCCGCCCCAGCTGGTAGCGCTCGATGATGCTTTCGATTACGCGCCGACCGTGCGCAGGCGCATGGCCTCCATAAAACGGCCCCTGTGGATCGCTGTACTGGCCACCGCTGATGGCAAATTCAAATTCGTTCTGTCCCTGCTGGAGACGAAAATCATCAAACACCTGCCGGCGCAGCGTACTGTCTTCCAGATAGATAGCTGCCTGCAGGGACTCGTAACCCGGGTTTGTCGGTAGCGACTGGCTAAAATCAATAAAGTTTCGATTCAGGTCTATGCCCTGCTCATCACAACGGCGGTGATGAAAAAACCCCCAGGGATTGAGCGCGAACACCAGCAGTACCGCCGTGTCTTCAGGCAAACGGTAAGACTGTTGCAGACGTAACAGCAAGTCACGCTGCACCGCCGCGCCAGCAAAACCTTCCACCCCGTGGGTGGCAGACGACAGCACCAGAACGTTTTTCGCCTGTGACGGCCCGAGCCAGAATACTTCTGTTGTCAGCGCCTCGCCCTGGTCACGAGCAGCGGCTTCCAGTGCAACAGTGTAATGCTCTTCCAGCCGGGTACAGGCTCGCGCGGCCGCCAGCAAACCGGCGCGGGCAGCCATATAGTCATCTGAAAAAAACGCTATGGCATCATTGCCAGGCGTAACAGGCAGGGGCATACAATATTCTCGTTCAGGTGCAGTTAAGAACCGGAGTCGACTAGGATACTCCGCATGCTCAAATAAATATTCATTTTGAAAATATTTTTTAATAAACGATTGTCTGACCAGCGCCTAAGACGCACAATTGCCGAGCAATAACCGACCGGAAGGACCATGTCAGACACACTCATTATTATTGATAACAAGGCTGCCTGGGAGCCCTACTATCCCAGTGAGAATGTATTAACCTTCGAAGAGTATCTGGAAGGCGGTTACCCTGATAAAACAGACAGTGCCGACAAACCCCGTGGGCGTCTGCGCATCATCAATCTGTGCCGCAGCAATAGTTATTTGTCCACCGGTTACTACTGCTCATTGTTTGCCGAGGCACGCGGTCAGGGCGTCATACCTTCGGTACGTACGCTAAACGACCTCAGCCAGCGGGCATTGTATCGCCTGCAGATTAACTACATGCCGGCCATGCTCGCCAAAAAACCGCCACCGGATGACGGCAGTGACCATATTCATGTATTCAGCTTTTTCGGCACCACGGTCGATCCACAATATAGTGAGCTGGCACGCAAGCTGTTCGAGCTGTTTCCCTGCCCGGTACTGAAGATCACCCTGCGCTATGAGAAAGGCTGGAAAGTCGACATGCTCAAAATTCGCAGCCATAGCGTACTCGACGATGCCAATGAAACGGTGTTTGCCAAAGCACTGGACGATTTCAGTCAGAAGGTATGGCGTAAACAGCTTTCCAGGCGGCAGTTCAGATATGATCTGGCGATCCTGGTCGATCCCGATGAAAAATTTCCGCCCTCGGATAAGGCTGCGCTCAAGCGTTTTATCGCCGCTGGCAGATCCATGGGCATAGACAGTGAACTGATTACACAAAAAGATTATTTACGTTTACCTGAATACGACGGCCTGTTTATTCGCGCCACCACTTCAATCAATCATTTTACCTATCGCTTTGCAAAACGTGCAGAAGTAGAAGGCATGGTGGTCATTGACGACCCCACATCGATTTTGCGTTGCACCAACAAGATTTACCTTGCCGACCTGTTCAAGGAGAACAAGGTACCTGCGCCCAACACCGTTCTGCTATACAAAGGCAAACCTAAGCAGATAGAACATCTTGAAGGGATACTGGAATACCCGATGGTGTTAAAAATTCCTGACGGGTCATTTTCGGTCGGTGTTGAGAAAGTCAGTAATCGAGAAGAACTCAAACAGGTACTCGAACAACTGTTTCAGAAATCGACCCTGTTACTGGCACAGGAATATCTATATACTGAATTCGACTGGCGTATAGGCGTACTCAATAACGAACCGATTTACGCCTGTCGTTACTATATGGTACGCAATCACTGGCAAATTTATCAGCACGGCGCCACCAAAACCGCGTCGGGTAATTTTGATACTGTGCCAACCTTCGATGCACCCAAAGCTGTACTCGATGCTGCAATGAAAGCAACACGCCCTATCGGCAATGGCCTGTATGGTGTCGATATTAAGGAAAAGAATGGTGTCGGTTATGTCATTGAAGTTAATGACAACCCAAGCATTGACCACGGTGTTGAAGACGCCTATCTTGGTGACAAACTTTACAAAATAGTCATCAGTGAAATATTGCGACGAATGGAAGCACGTCGCAACGGCAATTAACGCACCACGCAAACAGGATAGAATCCATGGCCTTTAATAATGACCGTTTGTCCGCTATTAACTTTGGCGATGTCTATTTAGCTGAACCCGAAGAAGCCGACCTGCTCAGCAATGAACGCGGCGTGCGTTATCGCGACGCGGTTCATATTACTCTACCCAGCGGTGAGGCATGGGTGTTTGATTACGGTGTCATTGTGTTCTGGGCAGTCGACGAAGATGAGCGTGTCGCTCTATTGCATCGTTTACAGCTTAATGAGAATGTATTCGCAGAATCCAGACAGGAACATTTTCGATTTATCTCATCCGGGAACGAACTACGTATTAGCCGCGATACCATTACCCTGGCTGATGACGATCCACTGACACGACTCGCCGTTAGCCACGCACTTGCGCAATCATTAAAACTGAATGAATACGAGTCGCAGGCGCAACACACTATCCAGGATCATTCCCATCTTCCGCAGGCACTGGCCGACACCGGGAAGATATCACTCAGCCGACGCGAGATTGCTAAAATACGCGGCAAACTGTTTAGCACGAAGAGCGATATCATCCTGCATTACGGCCTGCTGGATACGCCCGATTTTTTCTGGGAATACCCGGAATACGAAGCCACTTACAATATCGCTGCGCGTTATCTTGAAATACGCCAGCGCGTCGACCTGTTATCGAAAAAACTCGAAACGATTCACGAAATGTTCGAAATGCTGGCCGACGAACAAAAGCATCAGCACACTGCGTTTCTGGAATGGATCATTATTATTCTGATCGCGGTTGAGATCATCATGTTTGGCGCGCAGGAAATCCAGGGATTTTTGAAATAGACAGGAAATCTTTGAAAAAAACTTTTTGCCGCAAAATACGCAAAGGACGCAAAAAAATATTCATTATATGTGCTTATCCGGGATTGACCTGACAATAGATATAGATAGTCTCGATATACGCTGACATGTTAAAAGCATCAGTCCGCAAACAACGCTAATAACGCAAATGTAAATCTATAAAACTGTTATTATGACGCCTGTTTTTCAGACAGAAGACCAGATCGTCAGGAACGACAAATTCATCGGGAATAAATTTGAATAGCTGATTTATAGTGGGCCGAAGAGTGCAGAACAGGACGTCCGAAATTACCTGAAGCTACCGAGAAACAGAATCCTTCAAGATTTTTATTCGTATTGCGTCTTTTGCGTTCTTCGCGGACTTACTTTAAGTTTTTATTTCTGGAAGCACTTTTCTTATTCAACGCACCCGTGTCGCGTGGTGGCAAACCAGTATGCTG
>CAYRNH010000098.1:0-2631 GCA_964425515.1 uncultured Thiotrichaceae bacterium
ATCGGCTCACCCGCTGTGGCTGCCAGGCGTATCGATGTCACAGTAACCAATGATAATAATCCCAGTCTCAATATTGTGTTGACTGGCTATCGCACCAGTTATTACTAGGGATTGTGTAATGACTGTCATTGACCATAAAACGATAACTGGATTTACGCTCATTGAGCTGATCATGGTCATTGTCCTGATCGGCGCGCTGGCATCGGTGGCCTCCATTTTTATCGCCGGTCCGGTAAGCGGTTTTCTGGATACTAATCGCCGTGCTGAGCTGGTTGATATTGCGCAAACTGCATTACAACGAATGACCCGTGAAATTCATGCCGCATTGCCGAATAGTGTACGGACTTCGAATAACGGTACTCAGTTTGGAATTGAGTACCTGAACACATTGACTGGTGGACGCTATCGCAATCTGCAGGCCACGGGGGGGGGCAGTAATAAGCTCAATTTTAATACCAGTAGTGACAGTTTCAATATTCTCGGCGGTCTTCCGGATTTCGCTAGTATTGATTTCTCGGGTGGCAGCGGACAGGCGGCGTGTATGAATAATACGGTCGATTGCCTGGTTATTTATAACACGGGTACGGGCGCAGCCGATTTTAATGCCTATAACGGCGATAATATTGCAGCCATTACGGCTGCCAGTAATACCTCTATGACTTTTGATAATTCGGATATCCCCGGCTGGCACTTCCCGGCGAGGTCGCCCAATAATCGTTTTTTTGTGGTTAACACCCCGGTTAGTTTTGTCTGTGACAGTAGTACCGGTCAGTTATTGATGTATCAGGGTTATAATATCATGGCTACGCAGCCATTGACCTCGGGTAGTTTTGGTATCGCTGGGGCAGTGCTGGCCAATAATGTGTCCAATTGTGGCGCCACTACTTTTCAATATAATGCAGGTGCTGGCGCGCGATATGGGCTGGTAGTGCTGCGACTGACTATTACCAAGGGTGGTGAAAGTGTCTCCTTACTGCAAGAAGCGCATGTGCTGAACGCGCCATGAGATGCCTGATATGAAAACACTTCCCAGACAACAGGCGCACGGATTTATCCTGATCACAGTATTGTTCTTAATCGCTGTGCTGGCGGTGATGGCGGTGGTGATGTCATCAACTACAAGTGTGCAAAATATAAACACCACATATTCTTTGCAACAGGCGAGGGCGTTTGCGGCTGCGAGAAGTGGTCTGGACTATGGTATTGAGCGTGCTGTCAGCGCAAATGCGTGTGCGAGTAGTAGTGTCACTTTGCCCGGGATAAACTTTAACGTGACAGTCAGCTGTAGTGCAACAGTTGTCAATGAAGCAGGCATTTCTTCAACCGTGTACCAGATCGCATCAACAGCCAGCACGGGCACCTTTGGTAACGTTGGATACGTTACGCGAACAGTTAGAGCTACTGTGAATCAATAATAAAACTTCTATTGAGCCATTTCATATCGGGTGTGTGCTGCGACTGGTTTTTAATATATCCGCTATTTATGTTGTGCAGAATAATCTGAATACTGCGTACCCAAATCCTGCTATTCGGACACGTCCTTATAATTAAGATACGTCAACAATAATACCTAAAAGCTCATCCTTGAGATGTAGTCTTCGCACTTTAAGTTCTTCGGTGTAATCATCTGACGGTGTTTCGATGCCTTCTTCAATTTTTATTATTTCACTGTTAACATTATTATATTTTTCGTACAGATGCGCAAAATGTTTATCGCTCATTTTAAGCTCATGAATGCGCTCTTTGTGTTCTGGAAATTCATGAACCAGATCGTGTTTTTCGCCTAACATTCTTTGTCTCCAGTTGTTTATCAGTTACAGCGTAAGTCATCTAATTGTAGTTTCATTGATGTCAGTCAATATAACAATATTTAGTGCGAGAAAAAAAGCTAATAATCCAGGCGTGACTACTCCCTTCAATCATCTCGTAATAGTGCAGTGCTAATGATACGCTCATAAAAAAAGGCAGAAATATGAGTTTCTGCCCTTTAATTTTTATAGCTTGCCTTCTATAACTAACGGCCGCTCTGCGTACTACGTCGTGGCCGATTCTGTGATCTGTCCTGCGAACGACCCTCTGTGTTGGTGCGTCCCTTGAAGGGTGGTCGCTGACTATTACGACTCGATGATGATTTATTGCCACCAGACTTTTTCGAACCACCCTGCTGACCGCCGCGGCCTCGATTAATAGGTTCGGCTTTGATTGATGGATTGACTTCAAAGCCGTCCAGCATTTTTTTCGGAATCTCGCGCTTGATTAAACGCTCGATATCTTTCAGCAGACCTTTTTCGTCGACACACACCAGCGATATAGCTTCACCTTCATTGCCAGCACGACCGGTGCGACCAATACGGTGCACATAGTCTTCTGCAATATTCGGTAATTCATAGTTGACCACGTGTGGTAACTGGCTAATGTCCAGACCGCGAGCAGCGATATCGGTAGCGACCAGAACGCGAACTTTACCCGTTTTGAAATCGGCCAGTGCCTTGGTGCGTGCACCCTGACTCTTGTTACCATGAATCGCAGCCGAAGTAATACCATCGGTTTCGAGCTGTTCTGACAGACGATTGGCGCCATGCTTGGTACGAGTAAAGACCAGCACCTGTTTCCAGTTGTTGCTGCCAATCA
>CAYRNH010000098.1:2731-8688 GCA_964425515.1 uncultured Thiotrichaceae bacterium
ACCAGGATATCGACTTTTGACAAATCGACCGAACGTTGACTGATATGATCCAGCAAACGACCCGGGGTCGCGACCAGAATATCGACGCCCTTGATGAGCTTCTGTTTTTGCGGGTTGATGCTCACGCCACCGAATACCACAGTGGAGCGCAATGG
The DNA here is from genome assembly GCA_964425515.1 of uncultured Thiotrichaceae bacterium. Taxonomy (GTDB): domain Bacteria; phylum Pseudomonadota; class Gammaproteobacteria; order SZUA-229; family SZUA-229; genus JASBSR01. The sequence goes on from CAYRNH010000098.1 coordinate 2,887, forward strand.
CAAATAACGGCCATAGGTCAGCACGCTATCAGCCACCTGGGCGGCCAGTTCGCGTGTTGGGGTCAGCACCAGGGCGCGGATCGCACGACGGCCAGATTCGGGCTTGCTGGTGGCCATCAGCCTTTGCAGCAGGGGCAGGGTAAAGCCGGCGGTTTTACCGGTGCCGGTCTGGGCACCGCCCATGAGATCGCGTCCTTCTAGCAGCAGGGGGATAGCCTGAGCCTGAATGGGCGTGGGAACGCTGTAACCTTTTTCGGATACAGCACGGAGTAATTCAGCCCGAAGGCCGAGTGATTCAAATGACATACTATGGTGTTCTCCAGCGCATATATGATATGCGCTTGTATAGATAGCCTACCAATACACTTGGTTTGGGACGGTCTAGGCTGAAACTGATTGTTGATTCGAGGTGAGCCGGGAAGGATAACCGCGTTAAACAGGTGCAGACCGAAGTGCACCAGAATTTGATGGCCTATTATAACCGAATTTGAGCTATTAGCTATGCCGAATACAATTATTCTCTAATATTCTAATGGCCGGGTTTTCGGTATCCTTACTGTCCGAATTTGCCTCGGCGAGTCTGTGGGGCAGGTTTTCGATGCTAGCCTGCTGTTTTTATACAATATATACATATCAATGCTGGCATTTTTGGTTAAAAACCGGTTACACTTATGGCGCGCTACATACTATCCTGGTTTTTGTCAGAAGTTCTGTTCAAGCTTTCTCCTGTTAATGACCTCGTAAGATTTGTAACACGCTAAATAACTTTTAATATTTAATGAGGTATATCATGGCAACAGGAACCGTTAAATGGTTTAACGAATCCAAAGGCTTCGGCTTTATTTCTCCTTCTGACGGCAGCAAAGATGTGTTTGTTCACTTCTCTTCAATCGCTAGCGAAGGTTTCCGTACTCTGGCAGAAGGTCAGCAGGTATCGTTCGACGTTGAAGATGGCCCTAAAGGCCCACAGGCTACAAACGTTAAAGCTTAATCAGTCTTTAAGTTTAATGAGTCTTACAAACCCCGCGTCATCGCGGGGTTTGTTTTTTGTAACACACTAATGACGAGGGATTTCAGGTGAAGAAACTATTTGTTGGCAGTTTGCCGCCCAGTACTACCGAAGAATCCCTGCAAGCCCTGTTTTCTGATTATGGAACAGTGCGCTCCCTGAAAATTGTCAAAGATCTGTTTTCGGGAAATTGCAAAGGTTTTGGCTTTCTTGAAATGGAAGGTCACGAAGCGCGCGCTGCGATAGCGGCGCTGGATGGAAGAACGTTCGAAGGCAATCCTATCAAGGTTAAATTTGAAGAAGAACGCCCCAGAGGTGGTAAGGGTCGTCGCTGAGATAGCTGTCACAAAGGATAGCGAAAAAGCCATATTCGAGTGATGGACGGTTTGACTAAAATACACCTGCTAGATATATTTTTACCCATTATGAGCAATATATATTGGTGCTCAATATTAATAAAGCCAGGTTAGCTAGTCTATTTTCAGTCAGGTCATTGTCCGGACAGAACTACAATATTGTTAATAGAGTGATCTATTGATTCACCGATATGCATAAACTTCTGTTAAATCGCGATATCTATCTTGATCTGATCCAGGATCGTATTCCACAAGCGAAACATTTTGTCTGGATTATCACCGCTGACATAAAGGATATGCATGTTGAGTCCGGAAGAAGATTTATTCCGTTTCTCGAATTGCTGGCCGATCTTGTCAATCGCGGTGTGGCGATTCGACTTATTCATGCCAAAGAACCGGGGCCACGTTTTCGCGAGGATTTCGATCGCTACGATGAGCTGGTCAATAATGAATTATTTGAGCGAATTTTATGCCCGCGCGTGCACACCAAAGCGGTCATTATTGATGGTGTAATAGCGTTTGTAGGATCGCCAAATCTTACGGGCGCAGGCATGGGTAGCAAGAGCGAAGACAACCGCAATTTTGAAGCAGGGTTTCTTTTTGATGAACCCGAGCCTGTGCGAGAACTGGTGCAATGGGTGGACCAGCTGTATCTGGGTGAATATTGCCATAGTTGCAAACGTCGCGAATACTGCCCGGATCCCATTGATGAATCGTTCCGCTAACAGCAATGAATAATAAAAAATTAATCGTTAAGATCAATGACTGGTATATTCTGATTTTGAAATGTTTGATTGAGTAAATCTGGAGGCATAACGATGGCTGAAATGAAAGTGACGGGCAGTTGTTTGTGTGGTTCGGTGCAATATGAAATTCAGGGTGATAGTACGGCTTTTTATCACTGCCATTGCCAGCGTTGTCGTAAGGCGAGTGGCACAGGACATGGCAGCAATATCAGGGTTTCGCCCGATACCAGCATCCACTGGCTCAAAGGTGAAGAGCTGTTGAAGCGATACAAAGTCCCTGAAGCAGAGCGGTATTTTAATATTTTTTGTTCCAACTGCGGCAGCCCAATGCCAAAAGTGGTGCCTGAGATTGGCGCAGTAATCGTGCCTGCTGGATCACTGGATGCAGAACCCAATATAAAACCTGGGGCACGCATATTCTGGGATTCGCGTGCTGAGTGGTCGTGTAGCGATGAGCTTCCGGTTTTTCCAGAGTACCCGTAAAAACAACGAATAATTAACAATGAAAAGGATGCCGGTAGCAAAGGGGCACTATGATTTGAGTGTTCAGGCAGACCAGTGTCAACTTAATTTACTTATATTATGCAACCAGTCGCGCTGCTGCTAGTGCCGAACCCATTAAACCCACATGGGCATTGATTACGACGTGCACCGGCATCGCTTTGAGTAAATCCTGCATGCGTTCTTCTTTATCGGCAAACGCTGACATAAAGGTGCCGTCTTTAAGTTTGTCGATAATTTTTGGAGCAATGCCGCCAGCTACATAAACACCGCCAACGGCCAGCCCGATCAGTGCGAGATTTCCGGCCTGGGCGCCGTATAATCGTATGAACAAATCAAGCGCTTCGACCGCAAGCGCATCATCACTGGATAGTGCAAAACGGCTGATGGCCGCCGCCGGGTCTTCATGCTGTCGCGCCTGGTGCAGGGCATCTGTCTCTGTCTTGCCGCTATTGAGCATGAATTCGAAAATGTTCACCAGCCCATGTCCAGACACTGCACGTTCCCAGGTGGCATGACCGAAGTGTTTGCGTAGATAACGCATCAATTCAATTTGTTGTTCGTCACATGCGGCAAAACTGGCATGACCGCCTTCAGACGCCACGACTTCATAATGGTCGTGTTGCCAGACCAGAAAGCCGTGACCGAGTCCGGTACCCGCGCCGATAATCACGCGTGTGCCCTGTGCCACTTCCTTGCCGGTCTGCAATGTAACAATATCGTCTTCGTGCAGTGCTTCGATGCCATAGCCCACCGACTGAAAATCATTGATCAGGCGTACTTTTTGAATATTAAATTGAGATTCGAGCTGATCCGCATCGAGTGTCCAGGGCAGGTTGGTGGTGCGTGCCGTGCGCCCGCTGACCGGGCCGGCGACACCAAAGCAGGCAGCGTTGGGTGGGGCGCAGTGTTTTGCTGCATGATCCATAAATTCGCGCAGCATAAGATGGAATTCTGGATAATCGCCGCTAATGAAACGTTGTTCATACAATATTTGAACACCATTTTTATTCGCTTGTGAAATTTGCAACAATGTTTTTGTGCCACCAATATCACCTGCCAGTACAGTCACTATATCGGTCCTCATTTTTTTGTGAGACAAGCATATTCGCCATTATGGGCTTATTGTTTTTGATTGCGGTTGTTCAGTACCGTCAAAATATACACGATCAATAATGCTGTAGCGCTGGATATTCCTGGTATAGCGTTGATATGTCGATGAAACATTGCGCTCACTCCCAACTCGGGTGAGCCAGAATATCATTTTATATTTATGTTCGATAGCAGGTTTTGATAACAGTTCAAAACAGACTGCTAGCACTACATCGCAGAGCAGCATGGTTGGATAAGGGTACTATGGTTACGATGTGAACTACTACATCAGATGCCTGGCCCGTATCGCGCGCAGCCGCACGCCCGGGCTATATGTCATGCAGGTATCGATATCGGGGGTTCGTTTGAGAACCAGCCATATTTGCTTTAGTGACCGTTTTATCTAGCCGTCACGCATGCGTTCCTGCCGTTCTTCTTCTTCGGCACGGGCAGCATCGATTTCCTGCATGATTACATCAACATCAGCAGCGTCATCGCTTTCAGTAAATTCACCAGTTAATTTAACATCAGGATGTAAGTCGCCGCTTGCATACAGTGCCCAGATTTCTTTTGCATACTGGCTATTGAGTAATTCGGGTGCGTAAAGACCATAGTAGTTTCTGATGTTGTTTACGTCTCGTGCCAGCATGCTTTCTGCATTATTGTTGCCTGCGGCATCTACTGCCTGGGGCAGATCAATAATCACCGGGCCGTCAGAGTCGACCAGTATATTAAATTCGGACAAATCGCCATGTACCATGCCGGCACAGAGCATGCGCACCACGGACTGCATGACGACCGCATGATCTTTAAGCGCCTGTTCGGCTGACAGGGTGACATCGTTCAGTCGTGGTGCAGCATCGCCTTCGGCATCCGTGATTAGCTCCATCAGCAGCACGCCATCGATACAGCCATAGGGTTTGGGAACGCGGACACCCGCATTGGCGAGACGGTAGAGCGCATCTACCTCGGCGGTCTGCCAGCTTTGTTCCTGTTCCTGGCGACCAAATTTTGAACCTTTTTCCATGGCGCGGGCGCGACGACTATTACGTACCTTGCGGCCTTCCTGGTACAGCACGGCCTGTTTGAAGCTGCGCTTGCTGGCTTCTTTATAGACTTTGGCGCAGCGGATCTGCGTTCCACAGCGTACGATAAAGACGGATGCTTCCTTGCCGCTCATTAGCTGACCAATGACCTCATCCACGAGGCCGTCTTCAACCAGTGGTTTGAGTCGTTTGGGTATTTTCATGGTGACAGTATACTTTGTTCAGGCGTGCAGGGCACAGCAGGATTTTGTGTCTGCGCTTGAGTCAGTGCCAAAAAATGCTTAATCGACCTGAATCTGTTTAACTGTTTACTTTAGATATGAATCTTTTACGCAGTCTGTTTTTTAGTGTTTGCATGACCAAACAGCCGCATCAGAGAAAAGATAATCGTCAATGTTAATACATAGGCAACCACCTGCATCTCGGTGGGTCTGTCTGTATAGCCTATTAAGGTGTGTAGTACTTTCCCGCCGACGCTGCTGACTGAGAGTATGTTAGAGGTGTTCCACATGACGGCGGACAATATCGTGATGACCTGCGCCTGCTGTAGAAACATAATCGCCTGCGCCGCCATGCCAGCCGCCAGTAAAGAAATCAGTGTGCCTGTAACTGAGAATAGATAACGGTTTGGTATACGGGCCAGTCCTGTATAGGTGATGGTACCTATGGCAACACCCAGACCCAGACCCAGGGCGCCGCCGATGCTCATGTTAGCCGCTGTGTCATTGCCTGCGATGACGATCCCATAGAGAAACAGAACCAGTTCGGAGCCTTCGCGCAATACTGCAATACCCACCACAATCGAAAGCGCCAGCAGTGTGCGTTGACCTGAAGCAACTTCGGCGCCTACGCTTTTCATATGTGTCGCCATTTCACGTCCGTGCTTTGACATCCAGACATTGTGCCAGATGAGCATGACCACTGCAGTCAGTAGAATAGATGCGTCAAGCATTTCCTGGCCAACACCTTGCATTGCATTGCTAATTGCGCCTGCAAACCCCGCGACAAGACAGGCGCCTGCAATACCGCCTAAAATTCCAAACGCGACCCAA
>CAYRNH010000099.1:0-8636 GCA_964425515.1 uncultured Thiotrichaceae bacterium
CGACATCAATCACATCAGCCGTCATATTATTCAATTCGTGCAAACGCACTTCGGCGCTGGTTCTGGCAGAACGCGAAGCGAAACCAACTTTAGGCAGACGGCGCTGCAAAGGCATCTGACCGCCTTCAAAACCGACCTTATGAAAACCACCAGAACGTGATTTCTGACCTTTATGGCCACGGCCACCAGTTTTACCCAGACCACTACCAATACCACGACCAACACGCTTGCCGCTTTTACGCGAACCTTCAGCTGGGCTGAGATTATTAAGTTGCATGATTAAATCTCCTCAACCGTCAGCATGTAAGACACTTTATTAATCATGCCGCGATTTTCCGGCGTGTCTTTCACGGTGACTGAATGGTGTGGACGGCGTAAACCCAGGCCCTTAAGACACGCTTTATGCGAGGCAAGACGACCTATGGTGCTCTTAGTCTGCGTTAATTTAATTTCTTTACTAGCCACTGTATTATTCCTGCTGTTTCAGTCTAGCCGAGTATTTCTTCGACTTTCTTGCCGCGCTTGGCTGCGACATAGGATGGCGATGTCATCGAAACCAGGCCATTGATTGTTGCGCGAACAACATTGACCGGGTTACGTGTACCATTGATTTTTGCAAGTACGTTGTTAACACCCACGGCTTCAAATACTGCGCGCATCGCACCACCGGCAATAATACCGGTACCGTCAGATGCTGGCTGCATGTATACGTTAGCTGCGCCATGAATACCTGTGACCGGATGCTGCAAAGTACCGCCATTGAGCGCGATCTTGGTCATGTTCTTGCGTGCCTTATCCATTGCTTTCTGGATGGCTTGAGGCACTTCTTTTGCCTTGCCATAACCAAAACCAACATTACCGTTACCGTCACCAACCACGGTCAGCGCGGTAAAACCAAACTGACGGCCACCTTTAACCACTTTGGCAACGCGATTCACCGCAACCAGTTTTTCAATCAGGTCGTCTTTAGCACTATTCTGTTCAATTTTTGCCATCATTCAATCCTGTTAAAACTCAAGACCAGCTTCGCGCGCAGCATCAGCAAGCGCTTTGACTCTGCCATGAAACTTGAAACCAGAGCGATCAAAAGCTACCCGAGTAACACCGGCTGACTTAGACTTCTCTGCAATGTTTTTGCCTACAACGACTGCAGCATCAACATTACCTGTGTATTTCACATCGCTTTTCACATCTTTTTGCACTGTCGATGCTGCCGCAATCACGGTATGGCCATCGGGCGAAATCACCTGCGCATAAATATGGCGCGGCGTTCTGTGAATGCTGAGGCGATGCGCACCCAGTTCGCTGATCTTAATGCGCGAACGTTTTGCTCTGCGCAGTCTGCTGGACTTTTTCGAATTCATGTTATCGCTCGATTAAACTCTGTTAGTACTTATGTGCCGTTATTTCTTCTTGGCTTCTTTGCGCAGTACGCGCTCGTCCGCATAGCGTACGCCTTTGCCCTTGTAGGGCTCTGGTGGACGATAAGCGCGAATTTCGGCAGACACCTGGCCAACCTTTTGCTTATCGAAACCAGCTACAACAATCTCGGTCTGCGAGGGTGTTTCGATCGTAATACCATCAGGCACCTGATACACAACCGGGTGTGAAAAACCCAGTGACAAGTTAAGCACCTTGCCCTGTGCCTGTGCACGATAACCCACACCGACCAGTGAAAGTTTTTTCTCAAAGCCTTCGCTAACGCCTTTCACCATATTATCGCTAAGCGAACGCATGGTGCCTGCCATAGCGACAGAATTAGGCTCGCCTTCACGGCCAGCAAACTTAAGTTCACTACCTTCGTGCTTAACATCAACCTTGCTATGCACTTCAAGATTCATAACGCCTTTTTTGCCCTTAACTTCAAGCGACTGGCCAGAGATCTTGATTTCTACACCAGCAGGAATTTCTACTGGTTTATTTGCTATACGTGACATTGCATTTACCTGTTAATCTGCTTATTGCGCCCGAAACCTTAAGAAACCGTACACAGAACTTCGCCACCACGACCATTCTCACGTGCCTGGCGGTCAGTCATCACACCGGCAGAAGTAGAAATAATCGCGATACCAAGTCCATTGAGCACTTTTGGAATTTCGTCTTTAGACTTGTAAATACGCAGGCCCGGACGTGATACACGATGCAGCGATTCAATGACCGGCTTGCCTTCATAATATTTCAGCACTACTTCCATGGTCGGCTTGGCGTCTTTTGTTACGGTGTAATCAGCAACATAGCCCTGGTCTTTCAACACGGCCGCAATCGAAGCCTTGAGCTTTGAAGCCGGCATGCTTACGCTAATTTTTTTGCTAGTTTGACCATTACGAATTCGGGTCAACATATCTGCAATCGGGTCTGACATCATGATCGAGTACCTGTTCTAAATCTAATTACCAGCTGGCCTTAACCAGACCGGGGATATCACCACGCATCGCAGCTTCACGAAGCTTATTGCGACACAGACCAAATTTACGATACACCCCATGCGGTCTACCGGTAATACGGCAGCGGTTGCGTTTACGCACAACACTTGAGTCGCGCGGCATCGTCTGCAGCTGCTTCTGAGCGTCCATCTTGGCGTCAAAATCAGACGTCTGATCGTTAATAACCGCACGCAACGCCGCGCGCTTAGTCGCATATTTCTGGACCAGCTGTGCGCGCTTGAGCTCACGCATTTTCATGGAGAGTTTCGCCATTCTAATTAACCTTTAAACGGAAAGTTAAACGCTTTAAGCAAAGCGCGACCATCTTCATCTGTTTTTGCTGTCGTGGTGATACATACATCCATACCACGAATCGCATCAATTTTTTCGTAATCAATTTCCGGAAAAATAATCTGCTCTTTTACGCCCATATTGTAGTTACCACGGCCATCAAACGATTTTGGGTTCAGGCCACGGAAGTCACGAATACGTGGAATCGAAATATTGATCAGACGATCCAGGAACTCATACATACGCGCACGGCGCAAAGTTACTTTGCAGCCTACCGGATAACCGTCACGCACCTTGAACGAAGCAACGGATTTGCGTGCAAGCGTAATGATTGGTTTCTGACCAGAAATCTTTTCCATATCGCTGACTGCATTTTCGATAACTTTTTTATCAGCAATCGCTTCACCCACACCCATATTGATGGTGATCTTGGTAATACGCGGAACTTCAGTCGGGTTTTTCATCCCGCGCTCTTCCATCAGCTGCTTGATAACTGTGTTCTGGTAATAATCTTCTAATCTAGTAGTCATGATTTAAACCTGTTCGGGCGACTATATGTCGACCACTTCGCCATTCGACTTGAAGTAGCGCACCTTACGTCCGTCTTCAAGTACCTTAATCCCCACGCGATCAGCTTTATGAGTCACGGGATTCTGCAACATTACATTGGATACATGTAACGGCATTTCTTTCTCAACAATACCGCCTTCAACACCCGCCTGAGGATTTGCTTTTACATGTTTCTTGGCCATGTTAATAGCCTCAACAAGGATGCGATCATCAGCATCAACACGCAGAACCTGGCCCTGGCGTCCTTTGTCTTTACCGGCGATAACAACAACCGTGTCGCCTTTACGAATTCGATTCATCTCAAACCTCTCAAAGCACTTCAGGCGCAAGCGAAATAATTTTCATAAACTTCTCATTACGAAGTTCACGAGTAACCGGCCCGAAGATACGTGTGCCAATCGGCTGCAGATTATTATTCAGTATCACCGCTGCGTTTGAATCAAAACGAATCAATGAACCGTCAGGTCTACGCACACCCTTGGTAGTGCGGACAACAACTGCGTTATAAACCTCGCCTTTCTTTACCTTGCCACGAGGAATTGCATCTTTGATGCTCACCTTGATGACATCACCCACCGAAGCATAACGGCGATGTGAACCACCGAGCACTTTAATGCACTGTACCCGACGTGCACCGCTGTTATCGGCAGCATTTAAAACTGTTTGCATCTGTATCATGTCTGCTTCCTGTAACTATGCAGTTATTAAACTGCAGCGGCCTTTTCAATAATCTTTACCAGTCGCCATGACTTGGTTTTTGAAATCGGGCGGCATTGTTCAATAACAATGACATCGCCTTTACTGCATTCATTATTTTCATCGTGCACGTGGATGCTGGTGGTACGTTTGATGTACTTACCATATACAGGGTGCTTAATTCTGCGCTCGATTTTCACCGTGACAGTTTTATCCATCAGATCGCTACTGACTGCACCTGTCAGCGTACGCTGTACAACCGCGCCGGTTGATGCAGTTTCAGTTTTCTGTGCTTCTGTTGCAGTCATTATGCTTTACCTGCTTTCATTTCATTGAGCACGGTTTTTACACGTGCGATATCACGACGAACAATACTGAAACGATGGATCTTCGGGGTATTGCCTGTACCCATCTGCATACGCAAATTAAACTGCTCGCGTCTCAGATTGACGAGTTCTTCACCGAGGTCCTTTTCGGACATTTTTCTATAATCTTGTGCAGAAGCCATTACATCACCGTACGTGCAACAAATGTGGTTTTAATTGGCAGCTTTGCAGCCGCCAGCTTGAAGGCTTCGCGAGCAAGCTCTTCGGACACGCCTTCAATCTCATACAACACGCTACCAGGCTGAATTTTCGATACCCAGTAATCAACATTACCTTTTCCTTTACCCATACGCACTTCAAGTGGCTTGCTCGAAATCGGCACGTCGGGGAAAACACGAATCCAGATCTTGCCGCCGCGTTTAATATGACGCGTCATGGCGCGACGTGCAGCTTCGATCTGGCGGGCAGTTAATCTGCCACGCTCAGCAGCTTTTAGACCGAAGTCTCCAAAACTGACTCTGTTTCCGTTCTGTGCAAGGCCACGGTTCTTGCCCTTGAACATCTTGCGAAATTTTGTGCGCTTGGGTTGTAACACTTAACTATCCTCTGATTCTTTAGCTTGCGTTTTTAGCGGCTGCTTTCGCTTCTTCGCGCTTCTTATTGAGGTCGAATACTTCACCCTTATAAATCCAGACTTTCACACCAATAATTCCATAGGTGGTCAATGCCTCTGCGGTGCCATAATCAATATCAGCGCGCAGGGTATGCAAAGGTACACGACCTTCATGATACATTTCGCTACGTGCAATTTCGGCGCCATTCAAACGACCACCGACCATGATTTTGATGCCCTGTGCGCCCATGCGCATGGTGTTCTGTATCGCGCGCTTCATAGCACGGCGGAACATAACGCGGCGTTCCAGCTGCTGGGTAATACTTTCGGCGACCAGCAATGCATCCAGCTCTGGCTTGCGAATTTCTTCAATGTTCAGTTTCACATTGTTGATGTGCAGGCCAATGATGTCCGCCACTTCTTTGCGCAGGTTTTCAATGTCCGCACCTTTCTTACCAATCACGACGCCAGGACGCGCGGTGTGAATAGTGATTTCAGCAGAACGCGTGGGACGTTCAATCTGTATTTTGCTGACATTAGCGTTAGCCAGTTTCTTTTTCAGAAACTCGCGTACTTTAAGATCAGCATTCAGCAGATCTGGGAAATCAGATGTTGACGCATACCATTTGGAATTCCAGTCTGCGGAAATACCTAATCTGATACCTACAGGATGTACTTTTTGTCCCATGAATCGTTCTCTCTTTAGCGATCTGCCACACAGACAGTAATGTGACTTGTGCGCTTCAAAATTCGGTTAGCACGGCCTTTGGCGCGCGGCTGGATGCGTTTCATGACCGGACCGGCATCAATAAAAATCTTTGATACTTTAAGTTCGTCAATATCCGCACCTTCGTTATGCTCAGCATTGGCAATAGCAGATTCAAGCACCTTCTTTACCAGCTCAGATGACTTGGTGTCACCGAAAGTCAGCGCAGTCAGCGCGGCATCTACTTTCAAACCACGAATCTGATCAGCCACGAGGCGACATTTCTGTGGCGAAATACGTGCAAATCTATGTTTAGCTATAACTTCCACGTCTCACCTCACTTCGTTTTCTTGTTCGCAACATGACCTTTATAAGTACGGGTCAGTGCAAATTCGCCAAGCTTATGGCCTACCATGTTTTCATTCACCAGTACCGGCACATGTACCTTGCCGTTGTGTACTGCAATGGTCAAACCGACCATTTCAGGAAAAATCGTGGAACGGCGCGACCAGGTTTTTATCGGTTTGCGATCATTTGCCTGCTTAGCCGTTGTCACCTTGTTTAAAAGATGATGGTCAATGAACGGACCTTTCTTTAATGAACGTGGCACAATTTTTCCTCTTAAAATTCTTTACGTATTACTTCTTATAACGGCGGCGAACAATCATGCCGTCAGTACGTTTATTACTGCGTGTTCTATAACCCTTGGTTGGTACGCCCCAGGGTGAAACCGGATGACGGCCACCAGAGGTTCTACCTTCACCACCACCGTGTGGATGGTCTACCGGGTTCATAACTACACCACGAACCGTGGGGCGAACACCGCGCCAGCGTGTCGCACCGGCTTTACCCAGTGAACGCAGACCGTGTTCTGAATTACCAACTTCACCAATGGTGGCGCGGCAATTCACGTGTATCTTGCGAACTTCACCTGAACGCAAACGCAGTGTTGCGTACAGGCCTTCGCGTGCCAGCAGCTGCACCGAGTTACCGGCAGAACGCGCAATCTGCGCGCCTTTACCAGGCTTCATTTCGACACAGTGCACCTGAGTACCCACAGGCACATTGCGCAGCGGCAGACAGTTACCAACTTTAATCGGCGCATTGCTGCCAGAAATCAGCTGATCGCCTGCGCTCACACCCTTGGGCGCAATTATGTAGCGCTTGTCGCCATCGGCGAACACCAGCAGTGCGATATTGGCGCTGCGGTTTGGGTCATATTCAATACGCTCAACGCGCGAAGCAATGCCGTCTTTATCGCGTTTAAAATCAATAACGCGATACTGTTGCTTGTGACCACCACCAACATGACGAGTCGTTATGCGACCGGCGTTGTTACGACCACCGCGTTTATGTTTGTGCTCAGTCAGTGCGCGTTCTGGCGCACCTTTGTGCAGGTCCTTATCAACAGACTTGACGACGAAACGTCTGCCCGGTGAAGTTGGCTTGGTTTTTACAATTGCCATGTTATAACAGCCCCTATCTCTCTCAGCCTGACCTAGATGGATCCAGCTAAATCAATGTCATTATCAGCCATCAAGGTCACATAGGCCTTACGTAAATCGCTGCGCTTGCCCATGTTGCCACTAAAGCGTTTACTTTTGCCTTTGTTGTTCAAGATGCGAACCTTGTCAACTTTGACATTAAAGATGCTTTCAACAGCTTCTTTAACTTCTGACTTGGTTGCATCAGAAGCCACTTTAAATACGTGCTGGTTACATGTGTCAGCCAGCACGGTACCTTTTTCAGATACATGCGGCGCGCGTAACACTTGATACATACGTTCCTGGTTCATGACAGCCACTCTTCAATTGCGCGAATCGCACCGACTGTGACCACAACATTCTCATAACCAACAAGAACGACAGGGTTCAGACCAGCTACGTCAGTCACTTCAACGCGGTATAAATTACGTGCAGACAAATATAATTTTTCATCGCCGGTTTCAGTCACAATCAGTGTCTGGGTCACACCCAGGTCAGCCAGTTTGCCGAGCAGCTGCTTGGTTTTTGGCGCGTCGACTGTAATATCATCAACAATGATCAAACGGTTCAAACGTGCCAGCTCGGAAAAAATAGAACGAATACCAGCACGGTACATTTTCTTGTTCAGCTTCTGGGTGTAATCGCGCGGTTGCGCAGCGAAAGTCACACCACCTGTTCTCCACAGCGGGCTGCGGATGGTACCGGCACGCGCACGGCCAGAACCTTTCTGCTTCCACGGTTTGGTACCGCCGCCTCTAACCGCTGCACGGTTTTTCTGTGCCTTGGTACCGGCGCGGCCGCCTGCCATATAAGCCGTTACCAGCTGATGCACCAGCGCTTCATTAAAATCTGAAGCAAATACTGCATCGGATACAGCAATCTTTTCTTTACTGTTATGCAATTGCATATCCATGAATCTGTCTCTCGTCTACTCTTTACTGATTCAAAAAACTCAGGCCTTGACTGCAGGCTGAATGATTACGTCGCCACCTGCGGCACCCGGTATGGCGCCTTTGATCAGCAACAGACCGCGTTCGCTATCCACACGTACCAGCTCAAGATTCTGCGTGGTGTTGCGCACATTACCCATGTGACCAGACATTTTTTTGCCTTTTACAACACGACCCGGAGTCTGGTTCTGACCGATCGAACCGTTAGAGCGGTGCGACAGCGAGTTACCGTGGGTAGCATCCTGCATCGAAAAATTGTGGCGCTTGATGCCGCCCTGAAAACCTTTACCGATGGTGCGGCCAGTGACGTCCACTTTCTGACCGGCTTCGAACATGGTCAGTGACAGCTCGCCGCCAACAGCTAATTCGGCCGCTTCTTCGCCAGCAACACGGAATTCCCACAGACCACGGCCTGCTTCAACACCGGCTTTGGCAAAATGGCCAGCCATTGGCTTGGTGACACGACTGGCACGGCGCACACCGGTGGTAACCTGGATCGCCTGATAGCCATCGACTTCAGTGGTTTTGATCTGGGTAATGCGATTCGGCGTAATTTCAATCACGCTCACAGGGATAG
>CAYRNH010000100.1:0-6372 GCA_964425515.1 uncultured Thiotrichaceae bacterium
ATCGGCGGCGGCATCATCGGTCTGGAAATGGCCACGGTGTACGATGCGCTTGGTTCCAAAGTATCGATCGTAGAATTATCACCGACCCTGATTCCGGGTTGTGATCCCGATCTGGTGCGTCCTCTATTAAAACGCGTGAAAGCCCGTTATGAAAACATCTGGCTGGATGCCAAAGTCAGCGCAATCGAAGCGCAGAAATCGGGACTGAAAGTGTCTTTCGAAGGCAAGAAGGTACCCGAGAGCGATACTTTTGATCGCGTATTGCTCGCGGTCGGTCGCAGCCCGAACGGTCGCGCGATCAATGCCGAAGCTGCCGGTCTGCACGTTGATGAACGCGGTTTTATTCCAGTGGATAAACAGCAAAAAACCAATGTGCCGAATATTTATGCGATCGGCGATATCGTCGGTCAGCCGATGCTGGCGCACAAAGCCACGCACGAAGGCAAAACTGCGGCCGAAGTGATTGCAGGTAAAAAGTCCTACTTCGATGCCAAGACCATTCCTTCGGTGGCCTACACCGATCCGGAAGTGGCGTGGATGGGCATTAGCGAAGAACAGTGCAAAAAAGACGGTATCGAATACGAAAAAGGCGTGTTCCCCTGGGCCGCGAGCGGACGTTCGCTCAGCATCGGGCGCAATGATGGCATGACCAAGTTATTGTTCGACAAGGCCAGCAAAAAAATCATTGGTGCTGGCATGGTCGGCCCAAACGCGGGTGAGTTAATCGCCGAAGCCGTGCTCGCGCTGGAAATGGGCGCCGACATGGAAGACATCGCACTCACGGTGCACCCACATCCGACGCTGTCAGAAACCTTTAATTTTGCCGCGGAAGTTGCCGAAGGTACGATTACCGATCTGTATATTCCGAAACGCTGAGCGACTGATAAAACATCAAACCCTAGCCGCGAAATATGCAAAGTACGCGAATTAAAACACCAGAATTTTTGCGTTCTTTGCGTATTTCGCGGCAATCGCTTTTTTATAAATCCCGTAATAACTCGATTAACTGGCGCTGATCAAAGCGACCGTAACATTGTCGCGCGCGGTGCCGCCGAGCACGGTATTTATTAGCGTATCAACGATGTCCTGATCGCTATCACCGGCGCGGATAATGTCTGTAATCGCGCGGTCATCCAGCTCATCGTTCAAACCATCGCTGCACAGCAACAGTCTCTGCCCGGGTTTTAATTCGCCCTGAATCACATCAGCCATCACGGTGTCGATAAACTCGCTGCCCAGATTCTGGGTGATGATATTTTTCTGCGGGTGCCAGCGCGCTTCTTCCGGCAGAATTTTGCCGAGATCGACCAGGGTCTGCACATAGGAGTGATCCTTGGTGATCTGCTTTAAACCATCATCCCAGAGATAGGCGCGGCTATCACCGGCCCAGGCGATTTCATAGTTCTGATCATCAGACATATGCATCGCCACAATGGTGGTACCCATGCCGTACTTGCCATTGCCGTTTTTAACTGCGTCAAGAATCGCTTCGTGCGCCTTTTGTATCGCATCCTTCAGCGCCATGCCCTGTTTAATGCCACTGCTGATGACATCGCCGGCAATCGCGCTGGCAATTTCACCACCAGCGTGGCCACCCATGCCGTCGGCAATCAACCACAGCCTGCTGTTTTCATCCGCCACATAGGTGTCTTCATTATGATCGCGCACATTACCCACATGGGTTGCTGCCGCGTAAGTGATGCTGGCCATGCCTGACGTCGCCCTGTTGTTTTACTTATTATGTTTATGACTCTAGCAGATTGCGGGTCAGTACTGCTAGCGGCCCGCACCAGCTTATCGGCAATATGCCACTGCCCGGGAAAAACACACACATCGGCGACAGCCATCCAATGCGAGAAAAATTTTACTTGCATCGAAACAGGCCATGCGCATACAATGAGAACATTATGAGAACAAACGAACTCACCGATCAGCAACGCCGGGTACTCGACTTTATCGAGCGCTACAGCGCGGCTCATGGCGTGCCACCCAAGCTCCAGGAGATCGCCGATGGTATCGGTATACGCTCGCGTGGTGTCGCTCACCGCTATGTGCAGGCGTTGATCGAAGCAGGTTATGTAGACACCAGCCCCGGTCAGCACCGCGGTATCCGCCTGCTGCGCAACAACCCACACCGGGCCGAATCCACTCTGCCGCTGCTGGGACAGATCGCTGCAGGCAAACCCATCGAAGCCATTGCCGGTCAGGACGAACTCGACTTCAACGATTTTTTCGGCAGGGGCAACTTCGCCATCCAGGTCAAGGGCGATTCCATGATCGAGGCCGGCATTCTCGACGGCGACACAGTCATCATCCAGTTCCGCGAAACAGCCAATGACGGCGATATCGTGGTCGCCCTGATCGACGAAAGCGAAACCACGCTCAAGCGTTTCAAACGCAGCAATCAGGGCCGATATATCAAACTGATTCCGGCCAATTCGAGCATGGAGCCGATGGTCTACGAAGCCGAACGCGTACGCATTCAGGGCGTGCTCGTCGGACAACTACGTAAATACTAGCGGGCACCACGAAACATGCATCTTTTCCGCGATAGCTGCGTCAGCACCATGCTCAAATCCTCATGTATCGACATATACACTGCGGTTCTGCGCGTGGCGCTTCCTTGCTCTCACAAAAAACCTACATGTTTCGTGGCGTCCTTAAATGAACAAATGATTAATGAAATAACCAGAGAATGAAAAACATGAAAACAAGATATTTCGATATGGTTACTAACTCACAGAACGGCGCCTGTTTGCTATTTGATCGCAAAGGCCTGGGCATGCACCAGCCACAGACACCTCGAGCCCGTTTCTTAATTATAAGAAACAAGCTCAGCGTGAGCGCGTTGAATAAAACAGCTTTGTGGTTACGAAGCCAAATAAAAAATATGATGGATACGCAAAAACTGCTGCGCCAAGAACAGGTTCATCAGTGGTGTGAAGCTCTGTCGCCCCATATTTCTTTCAGGCGCTGATCGCGCCCACAGTTCCAGCGGTAATATTTATAACGCAGCGGATTTTTTTTGTAATAGTCCTGATGATAGCTCTCATTACCTTTCATAGGATAAAAAGTCGTTTCATCCAGCACTTGTGTCGCAACCTTTTGGCCGGGAAATTCCCCGGCCACTTTTTTGCGTGACGCTTCAGCTAACGCACGTTCTTTTTCATTGCTAACAAAAATAGCACTGAGATAACTGTGTCCCTTATCGCAAAACTGCCCTCTGGCATCAAACGGGTCGATGTGCAGCCAGTAATAATCCAGCAGGTTCTGATAACTCACCTTCTTCGGGTCATAATTAACTTCAACCGATTCGTAATAACCTTCATGGTTACCGGAATAGGTTGGATCTTTTATGGTGCCTCCGTCATAACCCGAAATCACATCGCCCACGCCCGGCAGTTTTTCAAAATCCGATTCCATGCACCAGAAACAACCGCCGGCAAAATACGCCTTGTCAGCAAACGCAGGGCTGCCATATAACAATAGCCACGCAAACAGGCTCAGTATCAATTTTGTTTTCATGGTGTGAGCTCTTAGCAATAGTTTGAACTGACAAACCATTAGTCGACCAGTCGAATCCCATCTTCTTCGATGCTAATGATTCTTTGTTTGTAGAGACCGCCGATGGCTTTTTTGAACGCGCCTTTGCTCATACCGAACAGGCGTGATATCACTGCCGGATCCGATTTGTCATGCACCGGCGCAAAACCATTTTGTTTTTTTAGATAGTCGAGAATTGTCTGCGAATACTGATCGCGCGTCACCTGGCCTCCCTGCAGGCTCAGGTCGATCTTGCCATCTTCACGTATGCGCTTGATAAAACCCTGAACAGTCTGGCCAAAACTCAGGCGCTCGAACACTTCGTTTTTGTATAAAACGCCCCAGTGACTGTCATTGACAATCGCCTTGTAACCAAGATCGGTGCTGTTACCAATAATGAGTTTCACCCGCTGCCAGGGTTTAAAATCGTGGGGTCGCTCATCATCGAGAAACTTATCAATCTTCGAAGACGCGATAATGCGACCATCGGCCTTGCTAATATGAACGTATACCAGATAGGACTTGCCCGCTTCCATCGGCCGATGCTGTTCGCCAAAAGGAACCAGCAGGTCTTTATCCAGGCCCCAGTCCAGAAACGCGCCAACGCTGGTGGTGTCTACCACTTCTAAATAAGCGAACTCACCGACATAAGCCATGGGCGTTTCCGTGGTAGCCACAGGCCGACCATCAGAATCCTGGTAGAGAAAGACCTCGATATCCTCGCCCACCGAAGTACCGGCAGGCGCGTATTTAGCCGGTAATAGCACTTCACCGAGATTTTCGGCGTCCAGATAAAAACCAAAATCAACGGCTTTTACCACCACCAACTCGTACATCTGACCCATTTTTATCATAGTACTATCTCAGCGAAAGCTGTCCTTGGGTGTCGCCAGTATAAATAATTCAACGGCGTCTTGAATCACGATAATCATGGGTTTCCAGCTCAACATCGGCCTTCACCTGTTCACGACTGCGCTCATACACAATCTCACGTCCCATGGCAGAACCCACGTAGGCCGCACCATTGGGTGTCGGTATCAGCGCGCATTTCACACTATGCACCCCTTCACCCAGCACCACTTCGATCTTCTCTACGTGTTTACTGAACACCAGCACTTTTATGATGGCATCGGTTTCGGTAATACGGACTTCTATTTTTTGATCACTCATGGGCTTACCTCAGATAGATGGCAGCCAGACCGATGTCCTCCGTCCAGCAAAAAGCTGAGCCTATAATAGTCGAAACTTCGCTCTGACCCCAGATTTATCATTATACTGACAGCCATGACTTATGAAGTTGAAAATCAGCCATATCCTGAGATCACCTGCGACAGCTGCGAAGCCTGCTGCTGCCGTCTCGAAGTCCTGCTGCTCACCGACACCGGCGTACCCGAGCACTATATCAAAATTGATCAATGGGGCGGAACAACCATGGCACGCCAGGATGACGGCTGGTGTGCAGCACTGAACCGAAACACGCTGATGTGCATGATCTACGAAAAGCGGCCTCTGGTTTGCCGTGAATTTAAAATGGGCAGTGCCGACTGTATTGAGGAACGCACTGCCCGAATACACATCGAGAAAACGCCTCGTTCGAGCAGCGCTATCTGATCAGCTGTTCACGAATCTCCAGCAGCTCCTGCCGACGTTCATCATCTGTTTCCGGATAATGCATTTTGAGCGCCTTCAGCGTATCGAGAATAATCCGTGAAATAATCAGACGCGCATTCGCCTTGTCATCAGCAGGCACCACATACCATGGTGCGTCACGAGTACTCGTTGCACTCAGACATTCGCCGTACGCATGCATATACTGTTTCCAGAATTTCCGTTCTTCAATATCAGCCAGACTAAATTTCCAGTTTTTTTTCGGCTCATCCATGCGTGCCAGAAAACGCTTGCGTTGCTCGTCTTCGGAAAGATGAAGGAAGAATTTGATAATCCGCGTGCCATTGGCATGTAGGTGATTTTCAAGATCTACAATCGAGCGATACCGCTTCTTCCAGATGCTTTTATCATCCAGCAGTTTTTTCGGTAATCGTTGACTGTGAAGAATCTCTGGATGGACACGCACAACCAGTACTTCTTCGTAATATGACCGATTAAAGATACCGATGCGGCCGCGTTCGGGCAAACACCGATTTGTGCGCCACAAGAAATCGTGATCCAGTTCCGAGGAGCCAGGTTTTTTAAAACTGAACACCTGGCAACCCTGAGGATTGATCCCTGACATCACATGCCGAATAGCGCCATCTTTCCCGGCCGCATCCATCGCCTGAAAAATCAGCAATACCGAATAGCTATCAGAGGCATACAGCAGCTGCTGTAATTCGCTCAGCTCAGCTACATGAATCTCTAGTAGTTTTTGATAGTGGTCTTTTGATCTGTACACCGGGTCGATCAGCGTCGGCCATTTTTTGAGATTGACCTTTTCTCCGTGCTTTACCCGAAAATGATTCGATTTGGCCTTCATGTATTTTCTCCCAACAACACCGAACTACTGGTGTTGCACCAACACGCTGCCAGAGTAATCATGTGTAACTGGCTAAGTCATCACACCAAATCGGAAAGGCTTTGCAGCGCGTTTATCCCTGCCCTGACCCTGTCCGTTTGCCTTGTTCTGCGGCAATAGTTTGACCTTTCTGGCAACCAGACCCTTGGGGGCGGTGTGACATTCAAATTCCACATTGACACCCACTTTTAAAAACTGGCAGTTCACCAGATCCGCTTTGTTGACCATGATGTCGGGGCCAGATCCGTTATCAAGAAAGCCGGTATCTTTTTCACGAAACCATTTTTTAACTACCGTTTGCAATATAACACCTCATT
>CAYRNH010000100.1:6472-8622 GCA_964425515.1 uncultured Thiotrichaceae bacterium
GTATCTTTTTCACGAAACCATTTTTTAACTACCGTTTGCAATATAACACCTCATTTTTGAGTGAACGTTCTTAAAGCAATTTTTTAATATGAGCCACGGCACTTTTCACAGCACAGCGTGCCGAGATACCAGTGAGCGAATTGAAATGTGTGTGTTCGTTATATTTGAATAATGAGCTCATATCTGGTTATAGATATCGACGCGTCACTAGACTATTAATTTGCAGGTAGCTGCCAGTATAAGGCAGCTACGCAGAATGTACAGAAATATGTGCAAAGCCTCTAAAATCACCCTCAAAACAGAACCTGAGCAGATAAATACTCGGTGAATTCTGAAGATTATGCACTTGAGTCAGGCGTTTCGCCATGCAGCTGAATAAAATACTGTTCCAGTTCGGCCATCACATGATCCAGCTCACCCGAAGCGACCATCGTGCCCATAGCATCGTGCGCATAAAAAGCGTGCATTTCGCGATCACGGCTGATTACCACAGAAAGCACCTCATCGGCACCACCACGAAATATCTCAAATATTTCAGCGCCATTCTCATCTTTGGCCCAGTGCCAGCGTGTAGCCCGACCATGCGCGATGGTATGACCACCAAAACTGCTCAGGTGTTCACGATCTTTTTTGCTAAAAACATTACCTGATAAATTGATGATTTCTGACATGGATTACCTGTGGATATATTCTCGATTTTCGTCAGCGTGCTCAGCTGCCATTATACGACAATTGAGCGCATCTGTCTTTGTACGCGAATTCCGTCATTCTCAGATGTACTGCGCTTTTACAGACGCCAGCCGCCACAGCGTACAGTTTATGGTGATAGTATAGAACCGTTAAACTGGCGCAATCCGCATATGCGAGGCACACATGCATCGATCCGTACCTGTTGCACGTCTTGATAGCGTGCTGAATAGCACGCGCGGCCTGAGTCACGAGGAAGTTGCTGCGCGTCTGAAACAGTACGGACCCAATGATATTATCGAAACGTCTGCCTCTACCTGGCTAGCGCTGTTGTGGGAAACATCCCGCGATCCCATGTTGTGGTTTTTGTTCGGCACCGCAATACTGTTTATTTTCCTCGGTGACAAGGCAGAAGCCATCACGCTGCTGGTAGCAGTGGTTCCACTGGTGGGTATGGATTTTTATCTGCACCGCCGCACTCAGGCATCTACCGAAGGCCTGTCGAGTCGACTGGCCACCCAGGCGAATGTCGAGCGCGATGGCAAGGTACGGGAGATTCCTGCAACCGAAATTGTTCCCGGCGATCTTGTTCTGCTATCGGCCGGCCAGAACATTCCTGCCGATGGCATTCTTATCAGTAGCGAATCGTACCAGGTCGATGAATCCACGCTCACCGGTGAAGCGTATCCGGTACGCAAGCAGCCATCAGCGCAACTGGATGCCTCGCTTGAACAGATACCTGTTGACGCCAACCACTGGGCCTATGCCGGCACACGTTTACTGACCGGCAGCGCCAGTGTCCGCATTGTGTATACCGGCGTGGAAACACTTTATGGCGAAATCGTGCGTTCATCGACGCTCAGCAAGCACGGTCGCACGCCACTGCAAAGCGCCATCGCCAGTCTGGTGGCTGTGTTACTTATTGCTGCCGGTCTCATGTGTCTGTTGCTCGCATCGGTGCGACTGTATCAGGGCTTCGGTATCATCGATGCAATACTCAGTGCGGTCACACTGGCGGTCGCCGCACTGCCGGAAGAATTTCCCGTGGTGTTTACTTTTTTTCTCGGCGTCGGCGTATACCGACTGGCGCGACGCAATGCGCTGGTGCGTCGTGCGGTGGTGGTCGAAAATATTGGACGCGTGTCTTGTATCTGTTCAGATAAAACAGGAACCATCACCGCGGGCGAGCTGCAACTCACACACCTGTTTACCAATACCGATTTTAACGATGAGCGTTTACTCAGCGTAGCCACCAGCGCCTCACGCAAGGAAACCGGCGACCCCATGGATCTGGCTATTTACAACAGGGCCGCGACAACTGAAACCCACACCGCAGTCTCGACATTCCCCTTTACCGAAGATCGCAAACGCGAAACAAGCATCAGGCGTGATACCGATGGCGCACTACTGGCGATGAGCAAAGGCGCACCCGAAACCATATTCACAATATGCACGCTCAGCGA
>CAYRNH010000101.1:0-8597 GCA_964425515.1 uncultured Thiotrichaceae bacterium
TGTGCTCGAGCGTCAGTTCAGAAATTACTATAAAGAAGCGGCTCACCTGAAAGGTGCGACCGGTGAAACCTTGCTGCAGTTGCTCGAAACGCGTCTCGACAATGTTGTTTATCGTGCAGGTTTCGGTGCCACGCGTGCGGAAGCCCGCCAGCTGGTGAACCATAAATGCATCACGGTCAACAACGTTGTGGTCAACATTGCGTCTTACCGCGTCAGTCCGAACGATGTTGTTGCTGTGCGCGAAAAAGCTAAAAAACAGACCCGCATTGCCGATTCACTCAACATGGCCAAGCAGAAAGGCATTGTTGACTGGATTTCACTGGACGAAAACAAGCTCGAAGCTGTTTTCAGAAATGTACCAGAGCGCAGCGATTTACCGCCCGACATTAACGAACAACTCGTCGTGGAACTTTACTCCAAGTAGGGGAATACAAGGCATGTCTGAAGATTTACTTACACCAAGAACCATTAACGTCCAGGCGTATAGCGCAACGCATGCAAAAGTTGCGCTCGAACCGCTGGAGCGTGGTTTTGGTCATACACTGGGTAACGCCTTACGTCGCATTCTGCTTTCTTCCATCGAAGGCAGTGCTGTTATTGAAGCCGTGATTGATGGCGTAGTACACGAATACAGCACCATTGATGGTGTTCAGGAAGACGTACTCGAAATTCTGCTCAACCTGAAAGGCATTGCCCTGCGCATGCACGCCAATAACGAAGGCACCATTACCCTGAATGCATCAGGTGCAGGTGTGGTCACGGCTGGCATGATCGATACCGGGCACGATATCGAAATCGTAAATCCTGATCACGTGATTGCTAACCTGAACAAGGATGGCAAGCTCAACATCACGATGCGTGTTGCCAAGGGTCGCGGTTATCAGCCGGCTTCACATCGTCAGGCTGACGAGTCAGCCTCGATTGGTACCCTGCGTCTGGATGCCTCGTTCTCGCCGATCCGTCGTGTTGCCTACAATGTAGAAAGCGCACGTGTTGCACAGAGCACCAACCTCGACAAACTGATCATCGACCTGGAAACCAACGGTACCGTAGATCCCGAAAGTGCGATCCGTACCGCGGCCACCATCCTGCAGGACCAGTTGTCATCGTTTGTGAATCTGCAGACCATGGAAGACGAATCGCCGGTTGATGAAGATGCGGACATCGATCCAATTCTGCTGCGTCCGGTTGACGAGCTCGAACTGACAGTACGTTCGGCTAACTGCCTGAAAGCAGAAAACATCTACTACATTGGTGATCTGATTCAACGCACAGAAGTTGAGTTGCTCAGAACGCCTAACCTTGGCAAGAAGTCACTGACCGAAATCAAGGACGTTCTGGCATCACACGGTCTGTCGCTGGGCATTCAGTTGGAAAACTGGCCACCGGCGTCGCTGCGTGACAAAGAAGCAATCTAACAGTTACAGCTCGTATAATTAACAGGTATCTATCATGCGTCATCGCAAATCAGGCCGTCAGCTAAACCGTAACAGCAGTCATCGCAAAGCGATGTTCAGCAATATGGCAACATCGCTGATCGAGCACGGCATTATCAAAACCACATTGCCAAAAGCCAAAGAGCTGCGTCGTGTGGCAGAGCCATTGATCACCATGGCGAAAGAAGACTCGGTTGCAAAACGTCGTCTCGCTTTCTCACGCCTGGGTGACAAGGCTGCGGTTGGCAAGCTGTTCAACGAGCTTGGTCCAAAATACAAGGAACGCAACGGTGGTTACACACGCATCATGAAATGCGGCTTCCGTAGCGGTGATGTTGCGCCAATGGCTTATATCGAACTGGTTGATCGTTAAACCTGTTCGCTTTTGCCCTGACCGAAAAAGCCGATCTCTGATCGGCTTTTTTGCGTATAGTGGCTAAGCTGGTAACGATAAATCAGCGTTTCAGCTATCGGCAGTTCCCTGCTGACTGATAATGGTCTTTAATGATTCCGCGTTATTGCAATAATCGATATTGCTCTGGTCGAGGTTTTTGTCACACAGTTTTTCATCACAGATAGCGGTCTGGCCGCAGTCGCGGCAACGCTGAATCTGCTGGTGTATATCTCGTGTGTTTTGCTGGTGTAGATACAGTTCGCGGTTGATGCCCAGTGCGGCCAGCATCCGACCCAGCCGCAGGCTGGATAGCTCGGCTCGCAATGCCTGGCGATAGGTCCTGCCGATGATTACATTATTGCGGATTCGGAACATGAGTCTGACAATGAAATACATGAGCGCAAGCCCCAGCGCGGTAGTAATGATCATTGCAGTTGGATTCATAACTGGAAAATATAAGGCCAGTCCGCTCCAGAGAGTTTGATCTGAGTCAGTTGTTTTGCATTTTGTTAAAACTCGGCGGCTTCGACTTCCGCATACGCCTGAACGCTGTGGCGACCGATTTCGTCTTTATATCCGGACCAGTCCTTGAATTCTGCAGTGTTCTTCTCGGCGATGGGTTTGACATCACTGCTGTCCATATTGTTTTCAAAAGCCTGTTTTGCCGCCAGATACACACCCGTCAAATAACTGCGGTAGGCCAGCGGTACTGATTTTGTACCGCCAGGGCCATGGCCGGGTACAAAATAGAGCGCATTAGTGGCGAGCGCGATATTGATGGCATTGATGTTGCCCATGAAGTTACCGTCGTTCATTCGTAAAATGCGTTTGTTGCCCACATTGTCACCAAGAAACATCAGGCGGTCTTCCATGACTTCGATCATGATGTCGGTTTTAGTGTGCGCCTGCCTGTTGTGGTAAATGTGAAAATCGGTATCACCGATTTTTATTGTTTCTCCATTCAGTACCGCAGCGTTCGGTATTACAGCCACCGTGCCTTTGCTCGCCCCCTTGGTCATTTTGTACATGAGTTTGACCCAGTAATCCGCAGCGCCGTCTTTTGCTTCGGCAATCATCTCGGGACTGGCGAATATCCTGACATTAGGATATGCATTAACGATTGCCTGGTTTCCCAGCCAGTGGTCGCCGTGTATATGGGTATTGAATACCGCCACCACTGGTTGCGGTGTAATTTTTTTCAGTACGCGTAAAACCATTTCACCGGTTTCCAGGGAAGAGCCCGGATCGATAATCACCACACCCTGCGTGGTGAGAACAAAGCCAGGGTTATTCATGAAACCCCGGTTTTTTGCATTGGGTATTTCTGTCGGCCCATAGATCACCCAGACCCGAGGGCTTACTTTCTGTGCAGGGTAATCGGGGACGGGAGCTGCTTCAACGCTGTTGATCCAGGCGACGTTCAGGAGCAATGCCAGCGCTGCCAATATGAAAAATCTTAAGTAGTACATATATGTTTATTCTATGTGTGGTTCTAAATACAAATACGATTAGTTAGCTTGCGGCTTTTTCGAGTTTAATGCTCGGTAGCAGTTTAGCCAGATAATGCCCGGTGAACGAAGCCTTGTTTTGCGCTACCTGTTCAGGCGTGCCGGTGGCAATGATCTGGCCACCTTTGTAACCGCCTTCCGGGCCCAGATCAATGATCCAGTCGGCCATTTTGATAATATCCAGATTGTGTTCGATCACGATCACGGTGTTTTTATTATCACGCAGGCGCAACAACACATCGAGCAGTTGCTGTACATCGTGAAAATGCAGCCCGGTGGTCGGTTCGTCGAGAATATAGGCGGTCATGCCGGTGTCGCGTTTCGACAGTTCTTTCGACAGCTTGATACGCTGTGCTTCACCACCTGACAAAGTCGTCGCGCGCTGGCCGAGGGTAATGTAAGACAGACCGACATCCATCAGGGTTTGCAGTTTGCGTTTGAGCACCGGGATCGCGTCGAAAAACACCAGCGCATCTTCCACGGTCATTTCCAGCACTTCGTGAATATTTTTTCCCTTGTATTTAATTTCCAGGGTTTCACGGTTATAGCGTTTGCCTTCGCAGACATCGCAGGCAACATAGACATCAGGCAAAAAGTGCATTTCAACTTTGATCACGCCGTCGCCGTGACAGGCTTCGCAACGACCGCCCTTGACATTAAAACTGAAACGCCCCGGCTGATATCCGCGCGAGCGTGCTTCCTGGGTGGCGGAATAAATTTCACGTATCGGTGTGAACAGCCCGGTATAGGTCGCCGGATTGGAACGCGGAGTGCGACCGATCGGTGCCTGATCGATTTCCACCACCTTGTCGAAATTTTCGATACCGCTGTGTGATTCGTGCGCGGCTGCGGCCATCGAGGCGCCATTGATTTCGCGCGCCAGAATCGCGTACAGCGTGTCATTAATCAAAGTGGATTTACCCGAGCCTGAAACACCGGTGATACAGGTGAGCAGACCCACAGGAATATCGAGATCCACATTCTGCAGGTTGTTGGCGCTGGCGCCCTTGATGCTGAAAAATTCCTTGCCCACCGGTGTGCGTTTCTCGGGAATGCGAATCTGTTTTTTGCCCGAAAGATACTGACCGGTGAGTGATGCCGCGGTGTTCATGATGTCCTGCGGTGTGCCCTGGGCGATGACTTCACCGCCGTGCACACCCGCGCCGGGGCCGATGTCGATCACGTGGTCCGCGCTCATGATCGCGTCTTCATCGTGTTCCACCATGATCACGGTGTTACCGATGTCGCGCAAATGCGTCAGTGTTGCCAGCAAACGATCATTGTCGCGCTGGTGCAGACCGATCGAAGGCTCGTCCAGAATATACATCACCCCGACCAGGCCCGCGCCGATCTGGCTGGCGAGACGAATGCGTTGCGATTCACCACCAGACAAGGTGTCGGAACTGCGATCCAGGGTGAGATAATCCAGACCCACGTTGACCAGAAACTGCAAACGCGCAGAAATCTCGCGCGTGATCTTGTCTGCAATCTCGGCGCGCTTGCCGCTCAGATTGAGATCGGCGAAAAACGCCAGCGCTTTTAGCACCGGCATCGAGGTGACATCGGCCAGCGTGCGTTCATCGATAAATACATTGCGCGCAGCTTCGTTCAAACGGCTGCCGGCACACACCGGGCAGGCCTGGATCGACATATATTTCGCCAGCTCGTCGCGCACCACGGTGCTTTCGGTTTCGCGGTAGCGGCGTTCCATATTGTGCAGCACACCTTCGAACGCATGCGTGCGTTTTTTGCCACGGCGGCCACGATGCCCGGGATAATGAAACTCGATTGCTTCCTTGCCACTGCCGTACAACAATATTTTTATAATCTTGGCGGGCAGTTCTTCGTATGGAACTTCGATATCAAAATTGTAATGCTCTGCCAGTGACTGAATAATGCTGAAGTAATATGCATTGCGCCGGTCCCAGCCGCGAATCGCGCCGCCGGCCAGACTCAGATGCTGATTCACAATCACGCGTTCGGGATCGAAAAAATGGCGCTGGCCGATGCCGTCGCATTCCGGGCAGGCGCCTGCTGGATTGTTGAATGAAAACAGCCTGGGTTCGAGTTCCGACAGACTGTAACCACATTCCGGGCAGGCGAATTTGGCGGAGAAAGTAATATCCGCGGCTTTGTCATCGTCCATTGACGCGATGATGGCAATATCGCTAGCCAGCTTAAGCGCGGTCTCGAACGATTCGGCCAGACGCAGCTTGATGTCTTCGCGCACCTTGAAGCGATCCACGACCACATCGACGCTGTGTTTCTGTTTTGGCTCCAGCTCGGGAATATCGTCCAGCTCGTAGACCACGCCATCGACCCGGGCGCGGATGAAGCCCTGCTGTTTCAAATCGGCAATCAGGGTGTTGAACTCACCCTTGCGATCGCGCACCATCGGCGCCAGCAGCATCAACCGGGTGTCGCTCGGCATGGTCATCACCTGGTCCACCATCTGGCTGATGGTCTGTGCTTCCAGCGTGTGCTTGTGTTCCGGGCAGCGCGGGGTGCCCGCACGGGCGAACAGCAGGCGCAGATAATCATAAATCTCAGTAGTTGTGCCAACTGTGGAACGCGGGTTGTGCGATGTTGTCTTCTGTTCGATGGAAATCGCTGGTGACAGTCCCTCGATATGATCAATATCGGGTTTTTCCATCATCGACAGGAACTGGCGTGCGTAGGTCGAAAGCGATTCTACGTAGCGACGCTGGCCTTCGGCAAAAATGGTGTCGAAGGCGAGCGAAGACTTGCCAGAACCAGATAGCCCGGTAATAACAATAAGTTTATCTCGCGGAATATCGAGATTTATATTTTTCAGGTTGTGGGTGCGGGCACCGCGAATCTGGATAGTGTCCATAATCTTTTAATATAACAGCAAAAGCATACCAGCTGATCGGTTGTAGGTCTCTGGGCAGGTCTTCCATGGCTTGCCAGAGCGCGTAAAACAAATGCACTTTGCACTTTGTTTTGTGTGGCTCCATTTAGCATCGAAAAAATGGAGCGTCTCTGTACCATGCGGCGCCTCTGAAGTACTCAGATGCGTCGAGCAATCTGGTAGAATGCCTTGCTTTGAGTGTTCAGGTCAACCAATGTCACAATATCAATCAAAATTAGGTTCCAATGAGCGCCGCGCCGGTTCCGCACTGGCGCTAATCTACGCGTTCCGCATGCTCGGACTGTTTCTTATTCTGCCTGTTTTCGCGATCTACGCAGAGAAACTGCCCGATTCCACGCCACTTCTGACCGGTCTTGCCCTCGGCGCCTACGGGCTCACCCAGGCTATCCTGCAGATCCCGTTCGGCAGGCTGTCCGACCGCATCGGGCGCAAGCCGGTGATCGCTTTCGGTCTGGTCGTATTCGCGCTTGGCAGCCTGCTGGCGGCCTCCGCGCACAGCATAGTCATCATCATCCTCGGTCGTGCATTGCAGGGCTCAGGCGCGATTGCAGCCGCACTGCTGGCACTGGCGGCCGACCTCTCGCGCGAGGAACACCGTACCAAGATGATGGCGACCATCGGCACCAGCATCGGCATGGCCTTTGCCATTGCGATGGTGGCGGCGCCGACCCTGAACCACATGATGGGCGTGCCCGGCATTTTTGCGCTCACCGCGGTGCTCGCGATCCTGGGCATAGTCATCCTCTATACCATGGTGCCTAATCCAGTCGTCACCCGGTTTCATCGTGATGCCGAGGTGGATTCCAGCAGCATCGGCAAGGTACTGAAAAATCTTGACCTGCTGCGCCTGGACGCGGGCATTTTTATCCTGCATTTCTCGCTGATGTGCAGCTTCCTGGTGATGCCACTGATGCTGCGTGATATGGCGCACCTGAAGGTAGCAGAGCACTGGAAAGTCTACCTGCCAGTATTCGTCGCCTCGCTGGTGATCATGGTGCCGTTCATCATCATCGGTGAAAAGAAACAGAAGCTGCGTGAGGTCTTCATCGGCGCGGTCGCGCTGATGGCTGCCGCGCTGTGGGTGATGGCCGCCAGCCACACCGAGTTCGAGCTGATCGGTGGCATGGTGATGTTTTTCATCGCTTTCAACATGCTCGAAGCCAGCCTGCCATCATTGATCAGCAAAACCGCTGACGCCAGCCAGAAGGGCACCGCCATGGGCATATATTCCAGCAGCCAGTTTCTCGGTGCCTTCTGCGGCGGTCTCGCCGGGGGCTTCGCGCACGGCCACTGGGGCGTGCAGGGCGCGCTGTACACCGCGATGGGCGCCGCGCTGGTCTGGTTGTTAATCGCATCTACCATGAAAAAACCGCGCCAGCTCAGCACCTATTTGCTCAATCTGGGCGGCAACAGCGCGGTCAGCGAGGAGCAATTGCTGGCCATCCCCGGCGTGGCCGAAGCGGCCATCATCGTGGAAGACGGCATCGCCTACCTGAAGGTGGAGAAACATATCCTGGACGAGGAAAAACTGTTATCTTTTGCAGGCGCGAACTAAACGTACAGACGACCAATATCACATACATCACATAAGACACGGGGCAAGACACATGGCACGAGGCATTAACAAAGTAATTCTGGTAGGCAACTGCGGCAAAGACCCCGAAACGCGCTATATGCCCAGCGGTGGCGCGGTCACCAATATCTCGGTCGCTACCGCCGAAGGCTGGAAAGACAAGCAGACCGGCGAAACCAAGGAACGCACCGAATGGCACAACGTGGTGTTTTTCAACCGCCTCGCCGAAATCGCCGGTGAATACCTGAAAAAAGGCTCGCAGATCTATGTCGAAGGCAGCCTGCGCACCCGCAAATGGCAGGACAAGGAAGGCAAAGATCGTTACACCACCGAAATCGTCGCCAACGAAATGCAGATGCTGGGCAGTCGCTCGGGTGGCGGCAGTAACGACAACAACGAGTATTCGCAGGAACGACCTGCCTCGTCTTCCGGTCGCCAGGCCGCGCCAGCCCCGGCGATGGCGGATGATGGATTCGATGATGATATTCCATTCTGATTTAATGCTGCGCTGAGTTATTCGGATGTTGCAGAGGGAAGGGCAGAAGCAATACATACCGGTGGTATCGGAGAGATCTGATACTGCCGGTTTTTGTTTGTGGGGTTTGTTAATTAATAAACATCGTCCGCAAATGAACGCGAATAAACGCAAATTAAATTCATCGTCATTCCAGTATGCTTGTGGCTGGAATCCATTCTTTTGTTTTTTTATGTTTACTGAAACTTCCACAGTACAACATAACATAGCTTTTCGATTTGTTATCGAGTCACTTTCTTTTGCTTGTCCAAAAGAAAG
>CAYRNH010000102.1:0-8576 GCA_964425515.1 uncultured Thiotrichaceae bacterium
CAGCGTGCTGGAACAGCTGCGCCTGCTCACCAATCTGGAAACCAATCAGCGCAAGCTGTTGCAGATTATTATTCTGGGTCAGCCCGAGCTGCTGGATATTCTCGCGCGCCCGGAAATGCGCCAGCTGGCACAACGCATCACCGCGCGCTTTCATCTCAATGCGCTGAGCTACGATGAAGTTCGCGCCTACATCGCGCACCGTCTCGCAATCGCTGGCCAGAACGTGCAGCTATTCCCGGAAGCAGTGCTGCGAAGACTGTTTCGGCTCAGCAAGGGTATTCCGCGACTGATCAATATATTATGTGATCGCGCCCTGCTCGGCTGTTATGTACAGAATATTTATAACGTTGACACGCGCACGCTCAATACTGCAGCCAAAGAAGTGTTCGGTGAATTAAAAAATGTGGAAGACCGTCAACAACGCAAATACTGGCCGCTGTATATCGCACTGGTTCTCGCACTCACAGCCAGTGCAACGCTGGCCTACTGGCACCTTGGAAGCAACAGAGAGGTCACTGCGCCAGTGACAAGTACCAGCGACACGGTCGCTGTCAGCACTAGCACCACAGCAGCGCCTATACCCGAAACCACTACCGCAACCAGCACGCCGATAGCTGAAGATAAAGCACAAAATCCAGCCGGCGTAACCACGCCGATCGACGATGCATTGCAAAACTTCATCAGCCACGCTTCCAGCACCAGCAAGGCCGATGCGTTTCAGTCATTGTTTGCACTCTGGCAACAAAAATATTCCGAAGATCTACATCAGAACGCCTGCAGCTTCGCAATCAAACACGGACTGAGCTGCCTGGATCGCCAGGGCAATCTAAACAGCATCAAACTGATTAACTATCCGGCGCTATTGCATGTGTATAACGCTGACGGCAGCAACACTTATATCACACTGAAACAGCTTGATCAGGGTCGGGCGATCCTGCAATCGGGCAAAACCGAATTCAGCATTGCTATTCCTGTTCTGGAAAAACACTGGTATGGTGAATACAGCCTGCTCTGGAAAACACCGCCTTTCTACACAAACGCTATACAAATTGGCGACAGTGGTCCGATAGTACAATGGCTGGATCAGCAGCTCGCGCGGCTGATACCTGACAGCAAAGCAACCATTCGTAATGACTACAACCAGGAGATGGCAACGCGTGTTTCCGAATTCCAGCGTAGCGTCGGCCTGCCGGCTGACGGTATTGCAGGACCACTGACGTTTATTCATTTAAATATTGCAATGAACAAAACTGCACCGCATCTATTCACACCTAAAAAGAAAGCCAAATAGTATGTCTTACATTCTTGAAGCGCTTAAAAAATCGGAGCAGTCACGTGGCCACGGCACAGCGCCCGGAATTCAGACCGTGCATTCTTCCAGCCTGAACTATCGACCCACTGCTCGTAGTATCTGGCCATGGATACTGATCGCCGCAGTATTACTCAATCTTGTGGTACTGCTGTATTTTGTATTTCAAAAAAGCAACCCCGCACCAGCACCAGGCGAACAGGCAGACAATACGCCTGCAACAAACATAGACCACCCCGCACAAGGGCCAGCCAGCTCAGAGCCTCAACGCGCTCCTCAGCCTATGGAACAGCCTGCAGCCAAACCAGCACCAGCGACCGAGCCGAAGCTTCGAGCAACCAAAGCTGACACCGCAGATGCAAAAAATACCCAGGCACACAAGCTCGACGCGACCGAGATATACCAGGCCGTCGACATCAACCAGTTACCCGAAGACATCCGAAACCAGATTCCACCCATGACTTTTACCGCGCATGTATATTCCAGTGATCCCAAACAACGCAGCGTGGTGATCAATGGTCACTACATGGAAGAGGGTGAAAGCCTGGATGATGATTTTGTATTAAAACAAATCACCTCTACCGGTGTGATTATGGACTTCCGCGGCCATCTGTTTCGCACCAATGTCATCTCTGGCTGGTAAAATAGATTTTAGCATCGGCTGCGCGAGCAAATATTAAAACTCACACTCTGCTGTCATCACCATGCGCATTCCTGTTTCTGGGTGCTTAAATATTAGACATTCGGCGTGCAGCAACATGCGCGGTTTGTGTGAATCAGCTTCATTACCGTAAAGCCGGTCGCCCACAATCGCGTGCCCGAGTGCGCGGCAGTGCACACGTAGCTGGTGACTACGGCCCGTGACAGGCATTAGCTTCAGACGCGTGGTATTTGTATTACGGTCGATAACAATCCAGTGCGTTTTTGAAGGTTTGCCATGAATTTCATCGAGCACCTGCATTGGTCGGTTATCCGGATCACAGCGCATGGCCAGTTCGATGACACCTTCATCCTGTTCCACACAACCATGAACAACTGCGATATAGTGTTTTTCGGTTTCGCGATCATGAAACTGGCGACTGAGTTCACGTTGCGCATCCAGCCCACGCGCCATCAACATTACTCCTGATGTATGACAATCGAGTCGATGCACCACTTTTGCATCTGCAAATATTTGTTGCACGCGCCACGTGAGCGAATCCAGTTTATCCGCGCCACGTCCGGGCACGGATAAAAGACCTGCTGGTTTGTTCAGCACGATCAGAGATTCGTCCTGATAAAGAATATCGAGATTCATTGTTGGTGATGAATAAAATTGTCGCCATAAAAAACCGGGGATACCCCCGGCTTAAAGTTCAGCAGCCTTGCACTACTTAAACTGGTTTATCACTTGCTCTGCATCTGCAACCAGCGGGTGTTTTGGGTATTGTTTCACAAAGGTCTGCAGCGTGGAAATGCTCGCTTCCCTGTTGCCAGCACCTGCATAACTGATGCCCAGCGCAAATTGCGCATCGGGTTTGAGTTCACTTTTTCCGTAAGTGTCGACAAAGGTACTCAAGGCTTTAATAGCACCTTTCAAATCGCCATTTTCTGCAATCTGGCGCGCATGCGTATACTCAGCAAGCTCCTTAATATACTCGGGATCCTGGGTGCGGTCGTCTTTCCAGTAAGGGTGCATCAGACTGGTCGTGGTTTCTGCGCCTCGAATCCCGGCGGTAGCAACCACATGTTTTTCGGTTGATTGCTCCTGTTTGGGGCTGAGCGCGCGTAACCGACTCCAGACCTCGTACAACAGCCCTTTGAATACACTGTGTTTCTCAGTCGTGACCACAATCTCTGATTTTGAAGTCCCTGTATTAGCCGCCTGAGGGGTTGGCTCTGAAGTCTGACCCGCTGCAGTCTGTGGCTTTGGCGCCTGAGTTGTTACATCGTCAGAGGCAAAAGATTGCGATGACATCAGCATTGCTGATATCAAAATAATCGCCAATCCTGTCAATCTGGTATTCATAATTAATCTCCGCATCACAACCTGCAGGTGTTAGCAGGGCTGCCACATGAGATCCTATCTTGCGCAACCCTGAAGAACATTGATTTGTATCACATTTTAAGCCGCGTCATTTACTCAACAGCTTCCCATAACCACTGTATTTTTTCGCGAGTGCAGCATCAATGACTTTGGCTTCTCCATATTTTTCACTCGCCTTTTGCAGGTCGCCCTGCTTGTAATAGGCCATGGATAAATTCATCTTGATGCCTGCATCATTGGAATCCAGTTTTTCCGCATAACGATAACTTTCCAGTGCGCGCTCATAGTCGCCCCTGTCGAAATATATATTCCCACGATTATTGTGGACGGCGCTACTGTTGGGATCAGCGGCCTGTATTTCATCAAGCACGTGTTCGGCTTTTTCATACAGTCCATACCTGGCGTAAATAATAGCTACCTGCATACGCGCTTTTATATTCGATGGATCAAGATCGGCCATCGTTTGATAAGGACTCACCATCCGATCCAGCGTTTTTTCCAGTAGAATATTTTTTTCGCGTGTCACCATCGGCGCTACCTCAGCGCGCGGCGGCACAGTGAGTGTGTAGTTAGCGGGCGCAAGCGTCACCGGCCTGTATTTCTGCCACGCCTGCGCAAGCATGGTAACTTCGAGCTGGTGACTCGCTTCATACTTATGATATTTTCTTGCGCCTTCCGCCCAGGCTTCTGCAAACGGCTGGCCGATCATGGTGGCTTCTACCGGTATCCACACCTGGCCATTACGCAATGCCAGCAAATCATCATCCAGACTAATCTGGCTGCGCTGCGATACAGGCAAACCGGTATTAAACATCATCAACAAATGACCCGGTACTGCCAGTATTGCGGTCTCGATACCAAGATTCTCAAGGCTTGCGCTCATAAGCACCGATAAGTCATCGCAGTCACCACTTTTAACTTTCAGCGTCTTTCGTGGAAACTGCACATAGTCAACACTAGTATCGGTAACTTTTGAATAGGGTGTATTCGGATCAGCTTCATATCGAATTCCATAGGTACCGAATACATCAAACAATGTCATCGCTGTGCGCAAACTATTGTTGATGATTCTTGCCTTGGGTTTGTTTTCATTGATCACCTCCCTGACAAAATCACTCAGTGTATTATCCTTGGGCGTAACAAACGACCCCACCATATTGGGATGACCCCAGACAATAGCATTCCTGCTATAGATGGTCATCGGCTGGGTAATAGTGATGTCATCACTCTGGCCATCACGAATGTAATTGAGTGCAATCTCAGCCTGCACACCGGTATCTTCATCGATATCAAGAATCTTGTTATTGAACGAGGCATTCAGCTTGATCGTTTGCTGACTGTTTGCCTTAAGCTTCGGAATATTGACTGTTGTCGGATAGTCCATATAGCCTTTGATCGAAAAGGTCAGCTTGAGATCGGCGTAATCCGTTGCACTGCTGTTCTGGATCACCACAGTACCCACCGGTTTGTCAGCATATTGCTTATACGCGCCGGAGAAAACACGACTGAGCTTAACCTCCTTGAATATGATATGCGGCGCATTGGACTTGAACTGTAGCGATTTTTTCTTCTCTGCGTACGCAGTATCCAGCGCGAGTTTGTTCTGAGACGATGGGTCGATTGATGCCGCTTTATCGAGCGCGGCGATGGCGTCATCATACGAACGCGTGTGCATATACAGCGCACCCAGAAGAACATACGGTTTCGCTGACAAAGGATCCAGTAGCGATGCTTTTTCCAGTGTGGATTTCGCAAGATCAAACATGCTGTTCTCTGAATACAAGGCACCCAGGCGCGTTGTCAAAATAGCCGAGTCAGGCTGTTTCGTCATAGCTTCCTTAATCAGGCCAATCGCTTTTCCATCCTTGCCCTGCTTGTTCGAGATATTTGCCTGTAACAACAAAGGCTCCCATGCATCGGGTTTCAAACGTACAGCATTACTGATAGCAGCATCTGCCTGTTTATAACTACCAATATAAAAATCCGAATCTGCCAGTTTGTACTGCGTATCATAATCATCAGGTTGCAATGCTGCAGCATGCTCCAGACTTTGTGCTGCCTTTGCGTAATCACC
Source organism: uncultured Thiotrichaceae bacterium (assembly GCA_964425515.1). Lineage (GTDB taxonomy): Bacteria > Pseudomonadota > Gammaproteobacteria > SZUA-229 > SZUA-229 > JASBSR01. Next base: position 5,410 of record CAYRNH010000102.1, read on the forward strand.
AGCATTGTAATCTAACAAACCGAGTCGCTGTGCCGCCTTAAACGAATTTGCGTCCGCCTCGGTCGCGCTCACCAGGGCAGGACGAACCTTATCCGGCTGATTCATCTTTGCGTAAGTATCCGCCAATGCCAACCAGGCATCAGTGTATTTGGGATCTGCACGCGTTGCTTTATTTAACGCAAGTAACGCTTCTCCATTGCTACCGGTCGCCAGTGAAGTAATACCTAGCAAATACTCACCTTCTGCTTCAGTGTCTTGCTGACCTGCCAGTTGTATGGCGATGGTACGCACCTGGTCATACTGTTTAGATTCGAACAAACTATGCGCGAGCGCCAGCTGCGCATCACTGTAGTCGGGTTTGAGTTCAACAGCTTTTTTCAGACTATCGATGGCTTCATTATGCCTGCCCATCGCTTCGAGCACTTTACCGTTTTGGTACCAGACCTCAGCATTCTGTGGGTCAATGGATACTGCTGTTTTGAATTCATTCAATCCCTTGTCGATGATGCCAAGCTTGACGTAAGCACGGCCCATGAGAAAATGTGCATCAATATTGTTGGGGTCTTTTTTCAGCGCTGCCTCCAGACAGTTCACCGCACCGATGGCATCACCCAGCTTCATGCTTAACTCACCGCAATACACGATGGTGTCAACACTGGCCGTATGATTGGCAATAGTGTGATCGACCACTGCCTTGGCAGCCACATAATCTTTCACCGCCACCAGTGCTTTCACCTGCAGGTTTTGCCCTTCCACTTCGTAGCCGGGTATCTGGGTGAGTTCACGGAAGTATTCCACCGCAGCCTGCACCTGATTAAGCTGCATCGCGGTCAGGCCCATGTATTTTAGTAATTCACCATTGTTATGATCTTCATCGTACGCTTTCTTGAAGACCGTCATGGCCTCATCGTATTTCTTATTCTGATAGAGCGCATAACCTGCCTGGAATATATCTTCGCGCACATTGGAGGCTTCACCTTCGACGCCAAAACCGCTAACCGCACTGACGCGATAAAACGCTTTGGCTGGCTCATCGGTATGATCAATAATCGCTTCGGTATTACCAACATCGGTAATATATTTGAAAGGCCCTGTTTTATCGTCGGAGGCATAAACCTTGTAGCGACTAATATAACTGCCGGGAACTTTTTGCCACAACAGGCTGGTTTTCTGAATCGAGCCCCTGACCACGAGCCCACCCAGACGCGCAGGCAATTGCATGTATTTATAATCCAGGAGCATCTGCTTTTCCTTGTCGAACACACTGACAACCGTTTTATGTTCAGGTGCTACCGAAAGTGAAACAGGTTCATCCATACCCACCATCTGATCATTACTTGCGCCGAATGAAATAACCTTTTTGGGGCCGCTATAAATCTGTATCGAAGTCTTGTTACCGGGTACGGACGCCAGAATATAAAGATTATTGTCGGCATCAATAGCAATGTCATAAATGTCATCGAACAGCGGTTTATCATCGGTACCGCCTATCTTGTACAAAAGGCGATGATCATGTGAAAACACGAGCACGCGTTTCTGTTCCTTATCCAGTACATACATATCCTTATTGGCATCGACCACTACGCGTGTTGGCTTACTGAATATATTGGGCTTATCACCACCCGGGTTGCCTACACTGTTGAGAAAAATACCGTCTTTGGAAAAAATCTGGATGCGGCTATTACCCGTGTCTGCAACATATATTTTGTCGCGACCCATATAAACACCGCGTGGAGAATCAAAATGGCCAACCTCACTGCCCGAGCCACCAACCTTGTATCGCAGGCCACCATCTAAACGATAAATTTTGAGTTCCGCACCATCCAGAATAGCGACCTTTTGGTCATTCACAGATGCCGCAATCAGATTATTGAATTTCCCCTGAAATGCAGTTTCTGCACGCCCTGACGCATTAAAGGTACCCACCTTATTGTTGTCTGCATCCAGACACAGAATACTGCCACCGATCAGACGGTAGGCCTTACTGCATTTCAGTCGGGTACTGCGATCAAAACCAACCGTGGGCAGGCGCGCCTGCTCGAGCACAGCTCGGTTATTGGGCGGAAGCTGGTAGACATCGATTTTTTTATTGCCACTATCAGCAACAGCCAGTTTGTCACCGGGCATTACCGTCAAAGCTGTAATTTTTTTGAACTGGCCGCGCTGCTCTCCTTTACTACCAAAAGACATCAGCACCCGACCCCGCTGCCAGTCGATCTGATAAACACGTCCGCTTCTGTTGTCAGCCACATATAACAGACCTGTGTTATCGATAGTTATCGCTTCAACTTCTGGGTCTTTACTACGGGTGATTTTTTTCAGCCATTTTGTATTCAGACGTTTCAGCAGCTTACCTGTGTGATCAAACACGGTGATCACACCATCATCGTGATCCTCAAGCACATAAATCCGCTCCTGCGGATCAACAAACACTTGCGTAGGATGCTGTAGCGCCTGGCCTTGTGGCATGCCTTTGTCACCAATGCTGCGTATAAACACGCCGTCATCGCCGAACTCTGAAATTCGATTATTATCATTGTCGGCCACGTAGAGGTGACGATTGGGACTCCAGGCGATGCCCATGGGGTCACTCAGCTCGCCCTGTGCACTGCCTTCACCCGCCACAACACCGAGTTTTTTACCCGCGCTATCGATGATGACGACATCATCATCACCGGAATTAGATACCAGAAATTTGCCATCACCCAGGCTGGCGAATCCTTGCACATGTTCAGATTTGAATGCCTTGCTGGAACCTCCACCAGCGAGCAAATGGCTGGCGACTGCGTCCGACTTAAATGTGGTCAGGCTACCGCGTTCTCTATCCAGTACCAGCAGGTCGCCTGCTGCATCGGGGAGCATGGCTGCGACCGACTGTATTTTTCCATCTTTGCCATCGCTTTTTATGGTGTGATCAAGCGACACTACCGCACTGGCGGGCGAACTGATAATCAGGGTCAGACAGATGCTGAAAATAACGCGCGAGGATACATACATGGAACTGGGCAGGCTCACAACAAAACTCCTGATAATCGTGATGGGCAACCACAGACACTTGCTACCGAGGAGCACCCAGTATAAATCAACCATCATGGGCGCACTATCAGAGAAGCATGCTTTTTTAGACTTACGTGATCTGGCGCACAAACTTTTGCCAGAAACCCCGG
>CAYRNH010000103.1:0-2291 GCA_964425515.1 uncultured Thiotrichaceae bacterium
TGATCAGACAGGGTGTACAGTTCGAACTTGCAGTGAGGATAGTATTTATCGATGGCCGAATACGGTTTGATACTGCCATCCTGCATATAAACGCTCAGGCTATTGGCTGCGATATGAATGCTCTGATTCAGAGTCAGGCTGGAGCCCGCTGGAACGCGGGTCAATTCTGAGTGCTCGTCGTAAGGATGGCTCACGCACGCCGACAGCACAACGCCTGCAATAAGCATTAAAACCGAGTGCCCGTAATGCTTCAACATACTCCCACCTCCACAGACCACCGCCCTTGAAACGTACAGATTCAGACCCATTTAGAACATAGTAAGTCTTCTACTCTATTTATAAAAGGTCGCCATGTCTGAATACCGCCATATTGCCTGCCCTCAATGCGCTGCCAAAAACCGCGTACCTGTCGCCAAACTGAGCGCTGGCGGCAACTGCGGTAAATGCGGCACGCCCTTATTCAGCCAGCAGCCGATCGAACTGACCACTGCCAATTTTGATCGCATGATCAGCAACCATGATATTCCGGTACTGGTGGATTTCTGGGCACCCTGGTGCGGGCCGTGCAAAATGATGGCGCCCGCTTTTGCGCAGGCTGCGCAAAAACTGGAACCACAGTTGCGGCTGGCAAAATTGAATACTGAAAATGAACAGGCCATTGCAGCGCGCTTTAATATTCGCAGCATTCCTACGCTGGCCTTGTTTCACAACGGACGCATCATTGCCCAGCAAGCTGGGGCAATGAATCTTGATGGCCTGCTGGCATGGACGCGCGCAAACACACCGCACTCAGCTCGCTAAGGACTATTCCACAAACTCACGCTGAACCAGCCCACGGTCGTACGGATAATCGCCATACGCTATTGCCAAATGCTTTGAACCACGACAAGCTTGTTGCCGCCACAACTGCCTGGGGGCGCAATGCTGGTAAACATCTGGTTCGGTTTTTTTGTCACTGCTTTTATCGCCGCGCTGTATCAATGGCTGGGGCTTGGTCACGCTGACATTTTCAACCAGCTCATCCAGTCGACATTCGATATGGCCGCGCTCAGCGTTAATGTGGCTATTGGCCTGATCGGGGTGCTCTGTTTCTGGCTGGGCCTGTTCAAAATCGCGGAAAACTCGGGGCTGATCAATATAATGTCACGCGCGCTCGAACCCCTGTTTCTCAAGCTCATGCCCGATGTCCCGCGCGGTCACGCTGCACACGGCAGCATGACCATGAATATCGCCGCCAACATGCTCGGTCTCGACAACGCGGCAACACCGATGGGGCTGAAAGCCATGCAGGATCTGCAGACACTCAATCCCAGCAGCGATACCGCGAGCAATGCACAAATTCTGTTTCTGGTGATCAACGCCTCTTCGGTAACCCTGTTGCCTGTCACCATTTTTATGTACCGCGCGCAGCAGGGTTCGAGCGATCCGACCGCAGTATTCATTCCGATTTTACTGGCGACCACCGCATCGACCCTGACCGGACTGATCTCGGTTGCCTGGGTGCAGAAAATTAATCTGTTCAATCGAGTGGTACTGAGCTACTTCACCGGCTTTGCCCTGCTCATGGCCGGGCTCACCAGCTGGCTGCTCAGTCTGCCCGCAGCGGAGATGGCGAGTCGATCTTCATTGCTGGGCAATCTTATTTTGTTCAGCCTGATCATGCTGTTCCTGGGCTGGGGCTGGTTCAAAAAAAATAATATCTATGATGATTTCATCGACGGCGCTAAACAGGGTTTTGAGGTCGCGGTAAAACTGATCCCGTATCTGGTCGCGATGCTGGTCGCGATCGGTCTGTTGCGCACCAGCGGCGTACTCGATGGCGCGGTCTGGGTGCTGGACAAAGGCTTCTCGGCGCTCGGTATTAATACCGATTTTATTCAGGCCTTACCGACCGCCCTGATGAAACCTCTCAGCGGTAGCGGCGCACGCGCGATGATGCTGGAAACCATGCATCACTTCGGTGTCGACTCTTTCCCTGCCACGGTCTCTGCCATCATGCAGGGCAGCACCGAAACTACCTTTTATGTACTGGCGGTGTATTTTGGCAGCGTTGGCATCAAACATGTGCGCCACACCCTGGCCTGCGCCTTGCTCGCTGATCTTGCCGGGATTACAGTCGCGATACTCGCCGGCTACTGGTTTTTTCATTAAGCGCACCACGAGAGATTAATAGTGAACAAAACACTACCTCATTTATTTTTTATTCTTCTGCTGCTGCCACTGGCTAATTCGGCCTTTGCCAATGACGTAAACAAACAGATTCCGCTCGCCTGCCGAACAGATTGTGCATC
>CAYRNH010000103.1:2391-7226 GCA_964425515.1 uncultured Thiotrichaceae bacterium
CCTGATCAATGCGCTCAAGGTCACCGCATTATTTATTCAAGCAGGCTCGCCACCTGTTTTTGCAGACCGTCTACTGTCACCTGCTCCGGCGCGATCGGCGCTGCTATAATTAAATCAATGCGCGAGCGTATGCCGCGATACAAACGCCGCAATAGAAAATCTTTTTTGCGGCTAAATGCGCTGCCCCACAAACCTTTAAGTGCCATTGCAATCACCGGCACCGGTGTGGTTTCGATAATGCGTTTGATTCCGGGTTTAAAAATATTCATTTCGCCATCGCTGGTCAGTTTTCCTTCGGGGAAAATGCACACCACTTCTCCCTTATTCAACGCGGCCTCAACTTTCACAAACGCCTGCTCCATAAGTTCGGGATTTTCCTTGTGGCCCGCAATCGGAATCACACCCGCAGTGCGAAATATAAAATTTAACACTGGCAGCTGATAAATTTTGTAATGCATGACAAAACGAACCGGACGCCTGATGCAACCGGCAATAATCAGCGCATCGACATAACTGACATGATTGCACACCAGCACCACGGGTCCGGTTTCGGGAATATTATCCAGTCCGCGTTTACCGACACGGTAGATACTGTGAATCAGCATCCACACCAGAAAGCGCATGAAAAATTCAGGCACCAGTGTGTATATATAAAGCGCCACCACGGCATTGAGAATCGCAACTGTCAGTAATAGTTGCGCAATACTAAACCCGGCTTTGAGTATGGCGATGGCGTACACTGCAGAAATCACCATCAACAGTGCATTGAGAATATTATTGCCCGCGATCACGCGTGACAGATGTGCCGCTTCGCTACGCTCCTGCACCAGCGAGAACAGCGGCACGATATACAGACCGCCAAAAATACCAACCAGCACCACATCGGCCAGCACCCGCAAATTGCCAGCCTGCTGGATGAACGCTGTCGGCCCCATCAGCACACCGGACACCGCATCCGGCCGGGCAAAATACAGATCCAGGCCAAACAGGGTGAGCCCGATCGAACCCAGCGGCACCAGACCCAGCTCGATCATATGCCCCGATAAGCGATTGCATAATAATGACCCTGCGCCGATACCGATGGTGAACAGGGTCAGAATCAGAGTGACCACATGCACATCGCCACCCAGCGCAAGACGCGTGTAACTGGGTAGCTGCACCAGATATATCGCACCGAGAAACCAGAACCATGAAATCCCCAGCACCGATAGATACACCGTACGATTCTGCTTGATAAAATGGATATTGCGCCAGGTTTCGGTCAGCGGGTTCCAGTTAATTTTTAAATCCGGCTGCAGCGACGGCGTATCGGGTATCCAGCGACTGGCGAGATAACCCAGCACGGCCAGCACCACGACCGCGAGCGCCACCTGATTGCGACCCGCATCGCTGGCGATCAAAATTCCACCAAGAATAGTGCCCATCAAGATCGCGATAAAAGTGCCGCTCTGTACCAGCGCATTACCCGCGACCAGCTCATCGTCAGCCAGATGTTGCGGCATATAACTGTATTTCGCCGGCCCGAAAAAACTCGATTGCGCGCCCATCAGAAACAGCAACGCGATCAGCCAGTACAGCTGGCCGGCAACAAAGGCCAGCGCTGCGCCCACCATGATCACCACTTCGAGCATTTTGATAATACGAATCGACCAGGCCTTTTCATATTTGTCGATCCATTGCCCAGCGGTCGCCGACAACAGAAAAAACGGCAGCACAAACAGGCCCGCGCTGAGATTGGTCAGAACATTGGGATTCACACTGCTGAATTTCGCACCCTGAAATGCGATTAGAATGATCAGCGCATTTTTGAACACATTGTCATTGAACGCGCCGAGAAACTGGGTAATAAAAAATGGCAAAAAGCGCTTTTCTGTCAGCAGATAAAACTGGCCGCGCGGTCGTTGCTCACTCATCGCTTTATCATGCCCCACCCATCGTTTTCAGACTCAGAACAATATCAGACAGGCCCGCTAGAACAAGCGGTCTCACCAGATATCTGAACTTCCGCTACCGTTTATCTTCTCGCCGTCTGTTCGCCAGGAACAATCCAGCCCGAATCGCTGTATAGTGCTATAGTGGTTTTATCAGATTAGGGGTGCATTTTTCAAAATGCCGCCTATTATTATGTCAATATCATACTAACAACACCATTGTCATGACCGAAATTAAACGCAGTCATCCACGCCATGATATCAGGATCAATGCCGCCCTGACATGTCTGAGCACTGATTCGCGCATCGTCAAGACCCGCGATATCAGCACAGGCGGCATATTCCTGTTGCTCGATAATCCGAATGATTTCCCTATCGGCGAGATGGCAAAAATCCACTATCTTGACCCACTCAATAATGAAGCCGACACCTTCAAGGATGGCGTTATTGTGCGCGTCACCCATGACGGCATCGCTATCTCTTTCGTCGAACTGGGCGACTTTTAAAAAACCTCCGATTAGGCTTGCCTGAATAGCCCATCTGCCGTAACTTCTTGGCATGAAGAAGACGCAGCGTATTATCAATCGATTTCTGTCTTTGTCCCAGGCCGCCCGCCTCGCGGGTATCAAGCGCCGCACTCTACAAAAACGCATTCAGGATGGCGACATTCTCACTTTCGAGGGCATGGTGTCGCTCGAAGAACTGCTCAAGGCCTACCCACAGACCGAAATCGAAGATAACACCATGATCGAGCATTCAAGGCACATTAAGCATTCGGCCTACAACAAGCTGTTGCACGATGCCGGCAGCGTGCCCGACTCTGAAGTGCTCTCCACCCGCGTTACTGCGCTCAGCCAGGAACTCAACGAGACACGTTCGTTGGCTAAAAAATATGTCGAAATTGTCGATTCCCTGAAAACTCGGCTAGGCTCACTAGATGCCAACCAGCAACAGCTGGACGCACTAAAAGCCTGGCTCGAACATGCTACCGAAACCCCGAGCACGGATGTACAGGCTTCCGCACAACTTCTCGCAAATGATACTTTGTTACGACTTATGACTGCACATGTACGAATTTTACCCAGTGGCCATGACTTTTTTGTCGAGGGCACCTCCAATCTGCTCGAAGCCGGGCTTCGCGCCGGCCTGGCGCTTAATTATGCCTGCAGCAATGGCAACTGCGGCAAATGCAAGGCTAGACTGGTATCGGGCGAAATCAAACAGATTCAGCAGCACGACTACACCCTCAGCGAAGAACAGAAAGCTACCGGCGCCTTCCTCATGTGCTGCAATGCCCCGATCAACGATGTTGTAATCGAGGCAATCGAAGCCAGTAATGCGCGTGATATCCCGCAGCAGCAAATTACTGCCAAAGTGAAAAAAATTGAAATCAAAGATGATGTTGCTCTGCTGCATTTACGCACGCCGCGGACGAATCGACTTCGGTTTTTCGCCGGCCAGCATGTTCACCTGAGCATCGGTTCAGAGTTACCCAGCGGCGAATACTCGATAAGCAGCTGTCCATGTGATGATATGAACCTGCATTTTCAAATTCCTAAAACTGGCGATGATGCGTTTGCAGATTTTGTTTTCCGCGACCTGAAAAACGGCGATGCCATTGATATTGCCGGGCCGCATGGCGATTTTGTGCTCGATGAAGACTCTGTGCGCTCACTGGTATTTATTGCCTGGCACACAGGTTTTGCGCCCATCAAAAGCCTCATCGAGCACGCCATGGCGCTGGATGATGCTGAACACATACATTTGTTCTGGATTACTGCCGAACCGGAAGACCGCTATCTCAATAATCTATGTCGTGCCTGGCAGGATGCGCTGGATAACTTTCATTACCACACTATTGATGCAAATTTGCTTAACGGCGAAGCAGACTCACACCAGCTGGCACTGAATACTGTTTTTGATCAACTTGAAAATTACGCGGACCACGATTATTACATTGCCGGCCTGGACTCACTGACCACAGCCTGCAGCAAAATGGCACAGCAGCGTGGCGTCCCTGCCACACAAATTATGGGCGATGCCATAAAACACGAATAAGTGCCTGGCGGCACTGACTGCTTTTATTAAAAATGCAGGAATGCGCCAACCATGACGCCTTTGAATGTCAAATCCGTATTAATGTTGTCGACGTCTGATATTTTTATTTTAGTTGAACGTACGCCGGCTTCGATACCAACCACACCAAACTCATAGGCGGCGCGGATTCTCATATCGTTATAAGTGCTCCCGCTATAACTCACCACCTTGTAATCTGCGCCTACTGAAAGCCCTGTCAGCGGCAGATCAAATGCCGCAGAGGCATACAGCATCGGTACGGTCGCAGACACCGAAGAACTCTCAGTACCAATCGTAAACTGACCATCAAGCTTGCGCACATCAAGGCCCAGATCAAGATTGACCCAGTTATCCAGAATCCGGTAATACAAAATGGCATCCGTGGTATCCAGGGTGGCTTCAAAATTTCCGGATGTCGTGTTGCCATTGAACTGATAAGCAGTACTGGCGTTACCGGTATTTGATAATGACGACTTTTCCAGTCTGATGTTCGGTAACAATGGAATCGGGTGCTCAAACGCCATCCAGACATACGATTCGGATTTTTTGCTGACATTCAAATCAGATTTTATATCGATGCTACTACTACCGGTCTGGGTCGAACTGAAGGTGCCGGATGGGTCATGATTCCAGCTACCGCCACCCACATACAGCCCGAGCGTATCTGCTGATGCACTGGCAAATGGAAATATCATGATAAAACAAATAGTTAAAATCTTTCGCATGGTTTTCTCCGCGGTAGTCTGTCATCTATCAATGGAGTGTAGACGACGATGTAGTTTGTGTTTGCTGTGCCGGTAAATTTATTGAGAACTGCGTAGCAAAATA
>CAYRNH010000103.1:7326-8546 GCA_964425515.1 uncultured Thiotrichaceae bacterium
TCCTTCTTGTCTTTAGCCTGCGCACATAAACCACATTCGAGCTCCTTATCAATCATTGTGGCACGACTTTCCGCAGTCAGCACCCAGGGTCGATTCTGCCATGGTGGGCGATGACGAACATGCCGCGCGTGACCGCAGGATAATTCGGCCACCCAGTCGCCCGCTTCATCCTGATTAAATCCTGTGATTCTTCGTTTCATGTAAATATGTAATACGAACGCATTACATATATTTTAGTCAGCATGACCAAGCAAGGCGCCGATCCAGCGTGTTTCTGCTTTACTATCCAGCGCCAGCTTTACAGTTACGGTGAGCGGAACCGACAGCAACATACCGACCGGTCCTAGCACCCAGCCCCAGAACACCAGTGAAACAAACACCACCAGAGTGGACAGACCCAGTCCTTTACCCATGAGCTTTGGCTCGAGCACATTTCCAACCACCACATTGATGATTACATATGCAGCCGCCGATAACATCGCCGTGCCGCTACCCGCCTGCACCAGTGCAACCAGTACTGCCGGCACTGCGGCGATGATCGAGCCAATATTGGGAACATAATTCAGCATAAATGCCAGCACACCCCAAAGTTGCGGGTAGTCCACTCCTAGCAACCATAAAGTTAAGGCGACCAGCAAACCCGTGAGCACACTCATCCATGTTTTGATGCTCATGTACTCTCTTACTTTTTCGGTAAAGGCACTGGCAAATTCCGCGCTACCTGCTTCTGGATCATTAGATTCATTAAAGACTTTTAGCTTACGTGTAAAACTACCTGATTCGAGCAATATAAATATGACGGTAACAATAATCAGAAATGAATTCGCCATCACATTGCCGAACCCTGCCAGAATTGTGCGTGTCATCTGTATTGCTGATCGCGGATCAAAATGACTTAGCAGCTCCTTTTCTGGCAAAGCGACACCCATCTCATTCAGGTGTACAAGAAGTCGGGTCCACTGCTCGGTAACTCTGCCTTCATACATCGGCAGGTTGCGCGTGAAGTCATCGATCGAGCTTCCCACTAGCATCACCAGTCCGGCACCAATAATGATTACAAACACAATCACCAGAACAATTGCCAGCCCCTCAGGAATACCCTTCCTTTTTAAACCCTGCATTGCCGGCAAACACAAAACCGCAATAAACACTGATAATAAAAATGGCACCAGCAAACTGGCCGCTTCGCGCATTCCTGCAATCACAACCACCAGCGCTGC
>CAYRNH010000104.1:0-8487 GCA_964425515.1 uncultured Thiotrichaceae bacterium
GCGGAATGATGGTGCCGATCGTTACCTTGATGCTGCATCTGATCTATGGTGTTGTACTGGGTGCGGTATATCGTAGATTGTAGCTGGATGTGTGCGGGATTTTGTGGCTTCGTGCCCAGCACGCCTGATTACAGGCGTGCTGGGCATTGAACTAACAGCAGCAGGCAATGCTGATACATACCGCGATCAGGTGAACTTTTCTGCCGGGAACAATTTTGCTTCTGGCGCTGTTGATGCACTTTTAACCGCAATGGTCAGGGCGCGATCTGTCGATGAAGGGCCACAGTATTCGCATCCACAAACATACACCATGTGAATTATGCTTCGCATCTGTTGAAGGTTGAGCATACGGCTAATAAATTGATTACCGGAACGCAGCCAGTATTCGACTGACTTGAGTGAGTTATTAAGCTCAAGGTTTAGCAGGTTGTCAATTATATATTTTTTAATTTTTTCTTCGGCGCCATACTCAACCGTACTAAGTTCTTTAGCAAATCGAAAGAATAATCGTTGGAACACAATTTCCTGAGGTAATATCTCATCGTTGGTAACTAATTCGTGGCGATAATGCTTGCAGTATTCCGCCATGTTTTTTATCGGATCTTCGTCAAGTTGTTCGGGCTGCAGGCCCAGTGCCCAGACTATTTTTCTGTTTATGCTTGCGCGCGAGCACGCCCCTTGTAGAAACTCGCAGATATCAGAAATAAATCTGTTTAGCGCATAAGCCGGTTGCTCGGAATATTTGTTTTGCCACAAACACATCATGATCATGCGTTCTTCATCGACAAGAAACTCGGACAGGGCCGTATAAACAGCGCGTCGGCGAAAGCTTTGTGTGGGCTTGTTGGGATTATGGATCGCGGACATACAGTCTTAATCCTTTCCTGGGTTTAATATAACTTGCTGAAATTCCGGATAGCCTATTTCGAAATGTTCGGTGTAATCCAGGCCTCTTTGTTCATCGATAGTGCTTACACGTAAGCCGATAACTTTGTCGATGACCCAGTACATAAGATACGCCAGCGGAAACACCCACAGAAAACACGCGGCGATACCTGCCAGTTGCACACCTATTCTGGTGATATCAAATAGATCCCCATGAAAAAACATTCCTGCAGCAAGTGTTCCCCAGACGCCTGCGAACGCGTGCACAGACACAGCGCCGACCACATCATCCAGGCGCAGGCTTATTAAAAATCGGCCACCGAGCACAGCGATACTGCCAGCGACAAAACCGGTGATCGCAGCAAACACAGGATCCATCGTGGCACAGCCGGCGGTAATGCCGACCAGTCCTGCAATACTGCCATTCACGGTTTCGGTCATGAGTATCGGGCTGCGCAGTAAATACATGGTCAGCATGCTCCCGACCATGCCCGTCGATGCTGCCAGATGTGTGTTGAGAATGATCAGGCCAATTTCAGGAACTGCTTTTGTGGTGCTACCGCCATTGAACCCAAACCAGCCTAGCCAGAGAATAAAACCACCTAGTGCCACCAGTGTGAGATTGTGACCGGAAATTGTTCGCGCCTTGCCCGTTTCCGAGAACCGACCCATGCGCGGACCCAGCACCATAATGCCCGCCAGTGCTATCCATCCCCCGGCGGAATGCACTACGCTGGAACCGGCAAAATCAATAAATCCCATTTGTGCGAGCCAGCCTTTGCCTTCGTAAAAGCTGCCCCAGGCCCATGAACCATAAACGGGATAGATCACCAGGCAGATAAAAAAGGCACCTACCAGATAACTGCTGTATCGTGTTCTTTCAGCCATCGCACCACTGGCGATAGTGACGCAGGTGGTAGCAAACATCATCTGGAAGAACATAAAGCCAAACTCATGTGGTTGAGCTATGTTTAACAACCAATGACCATCGCCATACCAGCCAGTTAAATTGTTGCCAAACATCAGGCCGAAACCGACGAACCAGAAAGCAATACTGCCAACACCTGCATCAACGTAATTTTTCATAATAACGTTGACGGTATTTTTGGCACGACACATACCGCTTTCCAGCAGCGCAAATCCTGCCTGCATAAAAAACACCAATGCGCCTGTGGTCATTAGCCAGGCCATATCAAGATTGCTGGTGAGCTGCTGGATTTCTGGTGTTGTTGCGAAGACCTGTGCCGAAAAAACACAAAGTATCAGACTGGAAAATAAAATATAAAAACGTTTCATAGTGTAGCTACCGGGCTGTAGTCCAGAGTTATTAAAATTTGATTGTGTAAAACAGGGACTTGCTTTAGCCGTCGGCAACGTTACGGAGGCTATAGAGATATATTTCTAACCGTCAGCAGCGTTGCTGAGGTATATGAACATACGCGCGGCCGTTCCATGGATGGGTATGCAAAAATGTATTACAGTGTCTGTATAGCAGTATATTATTATATTGCAATATAACTTCTGAGATTTGTTCGGAAATCGACGAAATGCCTTTTTGAATTCAACACGAGCAAGATATCAATCAATATATAAGGTATGTTGTCTGGCCAGTAACCGCATGCTTCTGGTTACTTTAAAAAGAAAAAATTAGTGAGATGCGTTTGTTCACACTAAGATAATAAGGTCTAGATATCTTCAATCCCGCGTGAGCGCAGATTGTTAATAATGGTCGAATCACTTCTATTTTTAGACGTGGCGGCTTTCATGAAAACAACCACGCCATCAATATCACGAATGATGCATTTAAGACGCTGGTTATCGCTGGTCGACGCGCTTATTGAAGCAAAGGCCTTATCGATAAGGTTTTTGTCATGACGTGCAATACCCACAGCATAAGCAAGGTAGCTGGCTAGTCCAGGATGACGAGAGTCTATGTGTACTGCAAAATCAGTCCAGGTTTTCACCCATCTGTGCCACTCAATCTTAGAAAGTTTTCGTCCGTCCAGATGCAGAAACAGCATCGCGCTGATCAGCCCATCCTGTCAGTTCCAGTCAGGTGATTTCGATTTGCGCCTTGCTATTCTGACCGCGCGCTCGTGAAACACCAGGCAGTGGTCACACCGGTCATAGCATGCAAGTACATAGGCAATATACTAACGCTCGAGCAGGCTCAGCTCGAAAGGTTCGGATTCACCGGGGACGCCTTCAAATATGAGCTGATGAAGCTTGTTGAGAACATCATTAAATGCCCATCCTAACAGAGATGCAGTCGTACTGAGCATGGTGAGACCCTCATAGATTGTTATGTGTAGCCTGTAGGGTTGGGGTGAGCTAGCGAACCCCAACACTTAAATGGCGGATTGTTCTAAAAATAAAATACCGCTACGTGGGGATCGGAAACTACCACTTCTTGTACGGCAGGAATTTGCCAGACATGGTTATTACGACTCTGTCCCCTTTCGGGTCTTCTTCTTTATCCACATTCATGGTGAAATCAATCGCGCTCATTATGCCGTCGCCGAATTTTTCGTGAATAACAGATTTTAACGGCATGCCATAGACCTGCATGATTTCGTAGAAGCGGTAAATGAGAGGATCAGTAGGGACTACAGGACCCAGGCCTTTGCTGGGAAAATCTGTCAACTCTTCAGCAATATCTTCACCAAGGTCCAGCGCAGCTGTCAGTTTACTGGCTTCATCCGCTGAAGCACTCGCCTGACGATAAAATAATGCCGCAATCCATACCTCGTCACGATCAAGAATCTTCTCAAGATCGGCAAAGCTCAGGCCTTTTTTCTTTTTGGCAGCAAGAAGTTTTTCGCTAATATTCATGTCGCTATCCTCCTGTTTAAGATGCTTAATAATTAGTATTGAAATTAAGTGCCTATATCAATCACAAAGATAAAAGCAAATATGGTGCCACATGTAATTTATAACCGATAAATTATCAAAAAAATAATGAAGGGATTTACAGGACGTCCAGCCTGCTGGTAATAAACGCAGTAACTTAGTCTGGAATAATCGTAATGCGTGTGCTCGCGTTTACAATGTCGATAGAAATCGTGAGCAAACAGTACGCATTAGTTTCCATCGGCGGATCGTTGCAGTTACAGCCGGCAACAATTTCAGTGAAAAAAATACCCGCACGAATTCTGATTTCGTTATCGTATTCTTCGCAGCTGAAAATTGAAGCAGAGATATTGCTGTCGTCCACGATACCTCCCTGGCTAGTGGCCTGTTGCAGTGGCAGAGTGCCAGTGGGCAGGTTTTCGAGCTCGGCTTTCAGGGCTTTCTCAAAATCGGTATTGCCCCAGTGTTTGAGTGCTTTTGTAAGCTGCAAAATATTTCCGAGATGTGGTCTGCGGTCAGTTTAGCAGATCCCTGTTTGCGTTCGATCACCTTAAGGCCCAGATCTTCATTTCCGTTTGTACAGACCTGCTGGTGCGTGTCAGCCAGGGTTAATGATGAGCACTCAGGCACATGGCATAAATATTGCTCTTACTATTGCTGAATTAACCAGAAGGCAGAGTCTTATGGACCTTATTGTGGTTGCCGATAGTCTCGAGCGCTCACAGCCACTACTGAAGGCGGCTGGCAAAGCGGGCTATCGTATCGTGAAATTAGTTGGCCCCGATGATGAGATCACCCCTTATCCCAAAGCCGGCAGTGTGGATGCAACGGTCATCATTTGTGATGAAATTGCTGATACACAGCTACGGGCAATGCGCTCTGTAGCGCAGGCGAGCCCGATGCCGGTGCTAGTGCTGACGAATGATGGCAGAAATGAATCGATTCAGGCAGCGGTAAAAGCCGGGGCTTCTTCGTATGTGATCGGATGTGCCGATCTTTCTCGGCTCGATTCTTTGCTACAAGTTGCGACCGCGCACTACCAGAAGCACTTGCTATTGACCAACGAGCTGGAATCCATGCGCACTGCATTGGTGCAAAGAAAGGTTATAGAGAAAGCAAAAGGTATCATTATGAAGCAGCGAAATATTGATGAAGACGATGCTTATAAAACCATTCGAAAACTGGCGATGAACCATAATAAAAAAATTGGCGAGGTCGCTGGTCAGATTGTGACCGCTGCAGAAATATTGCTGTAGCAAAAAAGCCATTTACACCTGGGATAGCGTGGCTTGCGCATATATTATTTCTACATCTCGCGGGCGATGTTGGTCGCAACAGTCTGGTTATAGATATTTAACATGGTGGCCAGGCAAATACTGAATAACGCACACAAAACTATTGTCATCTTGTGCTCACGTCAGATTCCAGGATTTTTATGCTGCTTGTTAATAATAGCCAGTTATCATGCGGTAACTATTGTTTATTTAGTGTGAGATCTACATGAAAACAGGAAAGCTTAAAGTATTGTTATCAGCCATCGCGGCAGTGATGTTTGCTTATGTAAGCTATGTGATAGCGGCACCCGGTAATCAATCGGCAGTATCTGTATCGACAGTGTCTGTAAAGACCATGGCTGACGCCTTGCATCTGGTGCTGGATTCAGATCGTACCGTGTATACCAAAATGATCGTGAATCGACTGGTCAAAAAAGACAAAGTCATAAAAGCAACAGAGCATTTTGAAGGTGATAAAGCCCTGGCTTTACCTGCGCAGATGTTTCGTTTTGGCTCGGAACTGGTAATGAAGCGTGAGGCAACAATGAAAGGCGTAAATTTTTCGTACAGCCTGCAGTCGCTCTGGCCAGTAAATAAACAAAATGCGCCCAAAACGGCTGCCGAAAAAGAAGGCCTGGAGTATGTGGTCAATCACAAGGGTAAGAATTTTTATACCACTGAAAAGATTGGTAACAGGACTTACTTCACAGCGGTATATGCCGATACCGGCGTCGCACCTGTGTGTATCGCCTGTCACAATGCGCACCCTGATTCACCGAGACGTGATTTTAAACTCGGAGATGTCATGGGCGGCGTGGTTATTCGTATCCCCATTTAGCATTAAGAGAGCTCTGAGTAATCAGGGCTTTCAGAGCTTTGGCAACCCGTCCTGACATTCAGAGCGGCCGATGAAGATATTTAGTGAGAGAGACATCATGACACCACAACAGAAAGAACTGGTTAAGAGCACCTGGATCAGAGTTGTACCTATTTCAGAACAGGCGGCCGAACTGTTTTATGGCCGTTTGTTTGAGCTGGATCCTGCACTGAAACCCTTATTCAAAGGCGATATGAAAGAGCAGGGCGCCAAGCTGATGAAAACCATCGGTCTTGCGGTGAGGGCGCTGGATAATCTGGAACCTCTGGTCGACACGCTAAAAGACCTGGGTGCCAAACACGCGGTCTATGGCGTGAAAGATGAGGATTACGAAACTGTCGCTGTGGCATTGTTATGGACCCTGGAAAAAGGGCTGGGAGACAATTTTACCGACGAAGTGAAAAACGGCTGGGCCGCTGCCTATGGTGTGCTGGCGGGGCTAATGAAAACGGGTGCGGCTGAAGCGCAGGCGGCATAAGCGTATTAATCAAACAGGTTTATTCTCTCGTGCTCTCCTTCGAGAAAATCCGCCAGGAAGGAGTGAACGGGCAGGGGCGCTGCTTTTATGAGTTCAGTGAGCACATTTAGTGTGCATGTTGCACTTATATGTTGCAAAATTCGTACCTGAAAGAATGCATGCACAGGGTTACTCACCAATGACGAGGCTCCATAGTGACGCGCGCTCTTATATGAGGCACATCAGGCCATTTTGAGAAGAATGGCCTAATTGTTGCTTTAAAAATATACGATTGATGTCAGATAGAGCGCCAGACGGGCAAAAGCACCATTCCATCACCGCCGCTTCTTCGAACTAGCCTGCCAGCCCAGTCAACTATTGCATTACTAATTATATAAACCTGAGGAAATAGAAATGAGCGGAAACAAATCTCGCGTTCAGGCGATATCCCAAATCACAGAGCGGAAACCGGTATCCGTGACCATGCCAGAACCACTGAGCGAAATCTGGGCGTGTGATGTGTTCAATCTTGCGACCATGGAGCACCGCATCTCCAAAAACGCGTATAAAGCGGTCAAGAAAACCATTCAGACCGGTGCCGAACTCGATTCGGCGACAGCTGATATCGTGGCTGCCGCGATGAAAGAATGGGCGCTGTCCAAGGGCGTGAAATTCTTTTCACATATTTTCTACCCGATGACCAATATCACGGCTGAAAAACACGATGGTTTCATCGTTTCCAATTCTGAAGGTAACGCTATTACTGAATTTACCGGCAGCCTGTTGATTAAAGGCGAGCCCGACGGTTCATCATTCCCCAATGGCAGTATTCGTATGACCAACGCCGCGCGTGGTTATACCGCCTGGGATCCAACCAGCCCTGCCTACATCATGCACACTGATAATGGTTCGACATTGATGATTCCAAGTGTCTTCATGTCATGGACCGGTGAAGCGCTGGACAAAAAAATTCCACTGCTGCGCTCAAACGATGCCATGAACAAAGCCGGTCAGAAAGTACTGGCCCTGATGGGTGAAACAGACATTGCACCGCTGAATTCAAGCTGCGGCGCTGAGCAGGAATATTTTTTAGTGGATGCTGCCTTTGCCGGTAGCCGTCCTGATTTATTGCTGGCAGGTCGCACATTGTTCGGCGCGCCGCCTGCGAAAGGCCAGCAGTTCGACGATCATTATTTCGGCGCGATTCCTGCGCGCGTGCAGGTTTTCATGCAGGACTTCGAAGACCAGTTGTACAGACTGGGAATTCCAGCGAAAACACATCACAATGAAGTGGCGCCCGCGCAATTTGAGATTGCACCTTATTTCGAAGCTGCGAATGTAGCCGCGGACCATCAGCAGTTGATCATGACCTTGATGAAGAGCACCGCGAAAAAACACGGCTTCCTCTGCCTGCTGCATGAAAAACCATTCGCGGGTATCAACGGTTCGGGTAAACACGTGAACTGGTCTGTGGGCAATGCAACTCAGGGCAATTTGCTAGACCCGGGTAAAACCCCTCACGACAATCTGAACTTCCTGTTATTTTGCGGCGCGGTCATCCGTGGTGTACATCTCTTCGGACCTTTGCTGCGCGCGGTGATTGCATCTTCGGCAAATGACCACCGCCTCGGTGCAAACGAAGCGCCACCAGCGATCTTGTCGGTGTACCTGGGTGACCAGCTGGAAAAAGTTTTCCAGGATATTAAAGCAGGCAAGCTTGCCAAAACAAAAACCGGCGGCCTGATGGATCTGAAGCTTCCTCAGATTCTTAAATTTGAACGTGATCCGGGCGACCGCAATAGAACCTCACCGTTTGCGTTTACCGGCAACCGTTTTGAGTTCCGTGCGGTCGGGTCTTCACAGTCGGTGTCCGGCCCTCTGGTCGCAATGAACACCATGCTGGCGGATTCTCTGAACTGGATTGCGGGTAAACTGGAAGCGCAGTTGAAGAAAAAAACAGATCCCGCCATAGCCGTATTTGCAGTACTTAAAGAACTGATGGAGTTGCACGGCAACGTGGTGTTTGGCGGCGACGGCTATTCTTCAGCATGGCACGAAATGGCAGTTAAAGAACGTGGCCTGAAGAACATACCGACCACCGCTGATGCTTTACCAGCCCTGTGTGAAAAATCAGTGCAAAAGCT
>CAYRNH010000105.1:0-8269 GCA_964425515.1 uncultured Thiotrichaceae bacterium
CCGCCTGAAGAATCTGGTAACTGATACTTTTTCTGGGATAGGTGCTTGCGGTACTCAGCGGATGCGGGCAGGTGTGCAATAGCACCAGCGTGTCCATTTCGAAACGCAGTTCGATACTGTCGCCCGCTTTACTGTTGTTTTCTACATAACTGAGATTGCCTTCATCATCGACCTTGACCGCACTGAACAGGTTAAGATTGGCGGCCATGTCTTTGCGGCCCAGACCATATTTCGCCAGTTCGACCAGGAAACTGTCATAACCGTTTTTCGTCCATTCGTTCAATGCTGCCTGATAGCTGGCTTCACCCCAACGACTGGCGACGATGTCTTTAGTAGTGTTGCCGCAAACGGTTTCGTGCCAGCCCACCGAATCTTCGACGATGGAACAAAAGATGCGACCCATGTCCGAATACAGACAATGGCCTTTGCCAAGCTTGAAGGTGTGCTGGCATTTGAGCGTGTCCGGCGCGTTATAACGTTCCAGCAAATTCTCCGGATTGTAAAACAGCATGCCAACATTGGCACCGCCTTCATCATCAATGAGTTTAAGGATAGTGCCTTTGCGCATGCGCATCGACCAGTGGCATGCCGCCGCTAATGTATCTTCGTATAACACTTTGCCCGAACTGGATGGCATGGTTGTTGACCCCGCTGTCATGGTATTCACTCGTTGTTAATTACTGATGTCAATGGCTGGCTACTTATCTGTAGAAAGCCGTTGTTGTTCCTGTATTACACTCTACACAATTCAACCGAGCGGATGCACCTGAGGAATAAGCGCAGTCGACATCTGTAGACTACACGCGATAACACCGCGACAGGACCGTAGTTTATCCGCGATCAATCTCAGCTTTATCGCCGGCCCCTGTACCAGCATCACTTCCATGGTTTTTGCATGCATCAGATGTACATGCAATGAGCTGATCACTTCATCAATATTCTCGTGTTGCAGATCCGCCAGCTGCTTCTGCAAACCGGGCGTGGTGTGATCATAAACCAGGTTAACCGTACCTGCCATAATCTCGTTTCCAACCTCGCCATGATACTGCGTAATCTGCTGATGGATCATGTTCACCAGTGCCTGCGAGCGGCTTTCAAAACCACGTTGTTCAACCATATGATCAACTTCACGCAGCATGTTCCTGGGTAAGGAGACACTGATACGGCTGACACATTGCTTCCCTGGAACGCTCATGACTAGAATAAATGCGAATAACGCTCGATTTCCCAGGCAGAAATCCGCTGGTGAAATTCATTCCATTCCTGAGTCTTGTAACGAATAAACTCGTCGCTCAGCGCCTTTCCTAGCGTTTGCTCGACAAACGGATCGCTGGCAAATGCATCCACCGCTTCGATCAGGTTCTGTGGCAAAAATTCTATGCCGCGTTTGCGTCGTTCAGCTTCGCTCAATTCGTATAGATTATCATCCTGCGGTGCCCCCGGATCGATACCTTCACGGATACCTTCGAGCCCGGCAGCCAGTGCCAGGGTCGCGGCCAGATACGGATTCAGCGAACCATCGGCGTTTCTCGATTCGCAACGCCCGCCTTTCATCGGTACACGAATCGAGTTGGTACGATTGTTTGAGCCAAACGAATTAAACACCGGCGCCCAGGAAAAGGTTGCCATACTGCCCTGGCGCACCAGACGCTTATAACTGTTCACCGTGGGCGAGAACGCCGCGCACAGTGCACGACCGTGTTTGATGATACCGCCGATGAACTGATAACCCAGCTCGGTCAGTCCCAGACCTTTGGGATCATCTTTGGGATCACAGGCAAACAGATTTTTTCCCGTTTCCAGATCGTACAACGACATATTAAAGTGTGCGCCGTTGCCCGTTCTGTTGGCAAACGGCTTGGGCATGAAGGTGGCGAGCAAACCTTCTTCCTTCGCGTACTCTTTTGCCATGTAACGAAAGAATATATAACGATCACACATGGTCAGCGCATCGCTGTACTGAAAATCAAATTCATACTGACCGTTGGCGTCTTCGTGATCGAAGGAGTACAGATCCCAGCCAAGGTGATTGATCGTGGTCGCGATCTTGTCCAGAAAATCAAACTGGTCCATGAAACAGCGCACGTCATACGCAGCCTTGCTTAATTTGTCGTCTTTGTTCGGCACCGACAGTGTGCCGTCTTCATTATCTTTGAGCACAAACAGTTCACACTCAATACCAAGGTTAAGACCAAACCCCATATCGGCCGCCTGTTTCAATACTTTTTTCAGAGCGACGCGGGTGTTTATGTCATACGGCTCGCCATGAAAGGTATTGTCCGCCGGCATCCAGGCGACTTCGGGGCGCCATGGCAGCTGAGTAATGCTGTCCAGATCAGGCACCGAAGCGATTTCGTCTTCGTTTGGCGCCTGGCCCAGACCGTCCAGTGCGTAGCCCGTATAAAGTTCGGACCCATTCGCCATATCTTCCAGATGATCAACAGGCACGAATTTACCCTTGGGGATACCGTGGATATCGACATAGGCACCGATACAATATTTCACGCCATCCGCTTTCAGTTGTTGTTTGACAGCGCTAATTTCTTCAGGGGTTTTCATTTATGCTCCGGTTTGATCTAAAGTTATTTTGTCGAAATAGGAATGCGCCAGAGGCGGCGTTTCTTTGAGTCCTTTGCGCACCAGTTCGCTCAGGTCTTCTACCATCCATGCAAACAATTGTTCACCCTTTGCCTTGCTGGCAAGGCTGGGTTTTCCGGTCACGCCATTGCTGCTAGTGCGATTCACCGGGTGCGAAAATACACAGTCAATGGTGCGATCGGGATCATCAGCAGAAGCCACTTTATCCGCTATGACCATCGCCGGACTCAGCGCCATCATCAGGGATGTTTCTGCTTCATTGGCATGCCAGTCTTCGCCATCACTGAAATGATGCTGTTTGACACGCTCGCTAATCGTGGGTGAATTAATCACGGTCACCATGATGTCGTCGTATTCGGCGCGCAGCATTTCCAGCGCACAACGCAAGGGCGCGTAATTCGTCACATGAGAATTAATGATGAACAGTCGTTTGAATCCCGACGCGTACACCCAGTCACCAATCTGTTTGATCACATCGATCATGGTTTTGGGTTGCAGCGCCAGCGTGCCCGGCCAGCGTTTTGAATGGCCTATTGAACAACCATAAGGAACCGTCGGCAGCACCGGCACATTAGTCGCATTGCTCACCGCGCGACATAGATGAAATGCAATTTCAGCATCCATACCACAACCCAGGTGTGGCCCGTGCTGTTCGGTGGCACCTACTGGCAGGATCGCGGCATCGATTCCCTGCGCAGGAAACTCGCCAACCTCTTCCCATGTCATCTGGTGCCAGCTTTTCACTAGAAAACACTCTCAACGTCGCTATCGACACTCACCATGCGCACCATATTCAGATGGTCTGCATTGATGCCAGTGCTTTCTTCGACAGGATGAATTAGATTTTCAAGATGTTTTTTGGTGGCGATAAACTCAGGGCTTGCTGTTTGCTCGGGTGAGCGCGGTTGTGGTATCGGCACTTCGATCAACTCCTGCACTTCGCCCGGATGCGCTTTTAACACCAGAACACGATCTGCCAGATATACCGCTTCATCAAGATCGTGAGTAATAAATACAATGGTGATGTCAATGTTCTTCCATATCTCATGCAAGTAGGCCTGCATTTTCGCGCGCGACTGTGCATCGAGCGCACCGAACGGCTCATCCATTAACAACACACGCGGCTGGGTGGCGAGTGCACGCGCGATAGCTACACGCTGTTTCATACCACCCGATAACTGATGCGGATAGGCATCGGCAAACTTGCCCAAGCCAACAAGCTCGATCCATTGCAATGCCTGCTGTGATGAAATATATTTTCCTTCACCCGCCATTTCCAGACCGAACATAACATTCTTTTTTACCGTCAACCATGGAAACAGGGTATAGCCCTGAAACACCATGCCACGATCCGGGCCGGGGCCTTTGACAGGATTGCCATCGAGCAAAACATCACCCGAGGTCGCCTCTTCCAGCCCGGCAAGAATACGCACCAGAGTTGATTTACCACAACCCGATGGCCCGACCACGCAGACGAACTCACGTTTATAGGCTTCAAAATTAATATCTTTTAAAGCAGTGACCTTGCCCTGCGACGAATCGAACACCTTATAAAGATTTTTAACCTCCAGCGTTACCGGCCGTTTTTTCATTCTTTCGAAACGGTCTTTAACATCAGGCGCTTGTTGCAGATAACTAGTCTGTTCAGGCTTATTCATAATTTACACCGTAACCTGTAATTCATTATGCATTCGCTGATGCCCGTTCCCATGGGAATATTTTTCTGGCCAGCTTCGACAGTACAATATCGGTGGATATGCCAAGAACCCCAATGATAAAGATGGCGGCATATACATTGTCAAAATGCTTGTATCGCGCCTGTTGAGTAATAAAAAACGTAATGCCAGAGCTGGTACCGATCAACTCGGCCACGATCAGATAAGTCCATGCCCAGCCGAGCAAAATTCTCTGGTCCTTATACACATCCGTGATGATCCCCGGCACTACAACACGGAACAGAAGTGACAGTCGTTTGGCGCCCAATGTCATCGCGGCTTCGAGCAAGGTGGGATCCAGTTTTCTGGTTGTATTCGCCACCACCAGAACCTGCTGGAAAAAAGTACCTATAAAAATAATAGCGATCTTGGGTGCATCGTATATTCCCAATACTGCTACTGCCAGTGCGCCAAAGGCAGGCGCAGGTAAATAGCGAAAGAATTCAATAAAGGGCTCGAACAGTTTTGAAGCCACACTGTAGGTTCCCGCCAGTATTCCGAGCGGCACACCAAACAGAGATGAAATAAAGAACCCCCAGAAGATAACCTGGATACTATCCCACAAACTCTGGTGCAGCCATTTTTCGTCTCGTCTCAGGGGCGGAGTAGTAAATGCTGTATAAAACGCTTCCGCCACCTGAACTGGAGTCGGTAGATACACCGGATTAGCCGGATAACCTTCCGGAGGTGCCTGTGATGTTTTTTTAGCCTTTGCGACTTCCATGTCAAAATCAGTACGATCAAGCAACATACCAGGGCGCAGATAATCAACATCACCGGCCGCTGTGATCTGCATGTCAGGATGCCAGATAAATGGCACATAACTGACCAGGCACCAGATCACCAATGGTAGAACAAAGCTGAGTATTGAGAGCACAAGCGTTTTGCGCTTACCCATCTTTTTTCCGACCGAGCCTTGATTCAACATATCTGGTATCTCGCTTTATCGTTATACTTTATCGCTATACGATTACAGGCCTTCAGTCAGTGACGGATCAATATAATCGTCAACCTTCATATGCTTTGCATATACCTTGTTCGCAACGTTAAAGTTGTCTGATATCTGTGTCGATCCATAAATTGAATCCAGACCCTTACCCTTTTTGAAATATTTTTTCGCTTCTTTTAGCGTCAGAATTTTCGTACCGCCTACAAACGATTCATATACTTCAGGCTTAACATTCACTCTGGAAGCCATAATCTTGATCGCATCGGCGTGAGTTTTTGGATTGTTTATGTAAGCGACAATGCGGTACCAGACCTTCATGACTTTGATCCAGTCGGCTCTGCGCTCGCTTAAACTTTGTGGTGATGCCACCATCAGGTCATATATCAATCCAGGTGAATCTTTACTGGTATAAATAGCCTTTGAACCGGGCACCTGTTTTAAAGCAATACCCGAGCTGGGCTGCCAGGCTGCGATCGCAGCAACATCACCCGATGCCAGTACCTGTGGGGTTTCATTGGTCGGCGAGTTGACCAGTGTTACATCCTTTTCTGACATGCCATTTTTCTTCAACGCATCGATCAGTAGCAGATGGTCTACAAAACCCACTTCGACCCCGATCTTCTTGCCTTTGAGCTGTTTGATGGAGTCAATGCCATGTTGGGCAACGATCATGTCATTGCCATTGCTGTAGTCAGTAACAAGGAACATGATGCCTTTGGCGCCAGTGGAAGCAGTGACCAGGGTATCGCCGTTGGTCATGCCTACCGCGTCCAGTTTGCCAGCGGCAAATGCGTCCATGGAAGGAACGTAATCAAACCATTCGAATTTGACATTCACGCCAGCTTGCTTGAACCAGCCTTTTTCAATCCCGACCTGCCAGGCAACCCAGCCAGGCCAGTCGCTGTATCCGATTCTCAGAGGTGGTTTCGCCGCGAACGCAGACAGGCTGGTGAAGATCAATGCAATAGCAAAGATTTTTGACAGTATATGGAAGATATTTTTCATCGAGGTCTCCTGGTATTACTAAAAATGATATTAGTAATACTAGGTAGAGCAATCTTTATGCCAACCCGTCGAACTGCGATAAGTCGTTATTATCTGGTGTGTTATATAAAAGCTGTAAGCTCAGGCAGCCATATTAGCGCACCAAAATAAGGCGTGATTCAGCCTTACGCATCTTTTCAGGTCAGCATTCAGAGTGAGCAGATTCGGCTGGTTCAGCCAGAAACAGGTCGACTGCCTGGGCAGCCGCCAATCCTGCTCGACCTGCACAACACGCCGCAAAACTGGGCAGGTTAAGGTCAGTGGGTGGGAAATACTGTGCTGGATGGCCGAGTGCAGCCTGACCGACACTAAACGGTTGCTGGAAGCTCACCCTCGTCACTGCGCATACCTTCTAGCAGGGCCGCAGACATAACCAGAAGACCGCCGATGACTTCATAGAGTTTGAGCGCTTCGCCTGAAATATAAGCCACCGAAACCACCGCGACCACCAGTTCCATGACAATTATGACTGCCGAGCGCCCGGCTTCAATTCGAGTCACCGCCCACTGCGTGCCAATCGTAATCATGGTCAGCCAGAGTGCACCATACGCCACCGCCCAGCCTATGGCAGCATGACCTGGCAGGCTTACCTGCGGTGGAATCAGCAACATCGACACTGCGATGATCAGGGTACAGCCAATGAACATAAACGAGACTTTGCTCAGCACAGGAATATTATGGGTAAATCTGAATAATATATTGGTGATCGCCAGCCCCATGCCCGAAACAATCGCCAGAACGTCGATCCAGGTGATGCCGCGCCATGAGGTATGCCATACATCCAGAATCAGAAAAGCCCCCGATAAACACATGAGCACCGACAACATGCGCATCAGGTCAATTTTTTCACCCAGGATGATCCTGCCGCCCAGCACGCTCCACACCGGTAACAGATAGAACAGGATCATGACGCGGATAACATCACCGTGAGCGATGGCGGTCTGGAATGCTGCATTGGCAATACCGCCTGACAGGCCGATCAACATCATGATGCCGATCTTTTCTCGCCATAGCCTGCGCTGCATATACAGCCAGGGAGCAAGCACGACCGCACCCGAAGCAAACGCAATCAATATAAGGTGTGTGCTGTCGAGCCCCATATCATTCAGCGATTTAATCGGAAACCAGGTCAAACCCCAGCCCATAGAGCTGATAAACAGCACAATGACTGCCAGACGGGCATTCATAATAAGTGATTTATTCGTAGAACGAAGGGAAGGCACGACACCGTCGATAAAATTCGATGTCGTGATTGGGCCAGAGATCTGCCCCGGAATGTTCAGCAATCTGTTTCAATTTTTGAATACTCTCTATCGCCATATCTTCGCGATTATGCCAGCACAATCCCGGCGCAACCTCGTCCACAATGTTTTCCTGTAAATCAGCAGCATCGCCAGCAAGCAGTATTGGCGGACCCTTGGGCAGCTCGATCAGCATCGACATATGACCGGCAGTATGCCCGGGTGACTCAATGGCCCTTACGCCCGGCACCAGATCATACTCGCCTGACTGCAAGCGCCAATGATACTCCCCGGAGAAATCATCTGCAAAATATGCATCATCTGCAGGCTGCCGGGCGGCTTCCAGCTCTGCCTGATGAAGATGGATTTCGGCGTGACGCATATCGCACAGGCCACCACCATGATCAAAATGCAGATGGCCGATAAACACCACATCGACATCGACTGGAAGCAAACCCAGCTGCGCCAGGCGGTTTTCCAGCTTTTGTTCCTCGCTCATCTCAGGTGGACCGAAGGGAAAGGCTTCGTTTTCATAATACTTCTTACGTTTTACCGGGTCGTTGATCTTGTTGTAATCACAACCCACATCATAAAGAATTCTTCCATTATCAGTTTCGATCAGATAAGCCAGTATTGGCGCTTCGATGGTGACACCATGACCGCGATTGCGCGTTGACAGAGTTTTGTCATAACGATGCGTACCGGTCAGCAGCGGCCAGAAT
>CAYRNH010000106.1:0-8159 GCA_964425515.1 uncultured Thiotrichaceae bacterium
GATAATCTGGACGTACTGAAAAGCGCGGAAGAGTACGGGATTGCGCATCTGCTCGCGGTGCTAAAACCGGACAGCCAGAAAGAGCATGTCGAAACGCAGCATTACCACGCGGTGAAAGATTTTGCAGATATTATGCCGAAATAACCGCAGAAAAAAATAAAGACAAAAGACTCAGGCGAAACCACAGAGGCACAGAGAACACAGAGAAATGCTTTAGTTAAAAAAAAGTCCCTGGGCCGCTTTTTTAAAACTTAATATTCTGTTTTCTCCGTGTTCTCTGTGCCTCTGTGGTTAAGCCTTTTATTTTTTAGTTTTCTTCTTTTTGGCTTTTTTCTTTTTTTCGGCCTTTTCTTTTGATTTCTTGCTGATTTTTTCTTTCAGGCGTTCTTTTGCGGATTTTTTCTTGCCGTCCCAGTTCTTGAATTTCTTTTTGCAGTATTTCAGCAGAGATTCGTAAGTCGGGAAATAAAGATCGAAACCATCTTCGGAAGGAGCATCGAATTCGCAATAGTCATTGCTGTGTTCGCGACAGATGTCAGGTCTTGTTTCGTAAATTCCGCAGCGGTTATCGGGCTGTAAATGCTTGCAGGTGCCTTCGATCAGCAGGGTCCAGCCGTCTTCGTCTTTATAGATTTTGACGTGCTCGTGCGATACCTGCCACAACAAATGTGTGTAGTCACTTTTTGCGCGCGGAGTGTCGATCTGCTGTGTGACATAGGTACAGCATAATGCGCCATGGCAGAACGAGCATTTGTTTTCTGGTGTCAGGATGCTTTTGTCGAAGTCGACGGGAAGTGTTCTTAAAGTCATGTTTAGATAAGTCCAAATGTTTTTAAATTGCCATTATTGTTCAACTGATAGCTGCCATTGGGCCTGGGTTTAGCGATCATGCTCAGGCTACTACGTACATTACTGCTGGCGCTTTTATCTGGCAACATATTGAGGTTGAGCGAATAGTTTCCATCTTCGCTGACATTGGCCTCGCCTTCAAGCTTAATCTCGCCGCCACGATTACTGATGCTGGCATGTAACGGCCATTTTTGATTTTTTGTCAGTGCGATAACAATATCACCCAGTCGGGCGGTTTCGGCAACCGTGACAGCAGCATTATTCCATTGCAGTCTGCCGACTGCGTGCGGCACCCGCCCCTGTTGCCATTCGAGTTGATCAATTTTTAAACTGACGCGGCCGCTGAGTTCTGCCAGCGGCAGGCGCGCCAGTTGTGCCAGTGTCGCGGCCTCCATGCCTGCGTTTACATTGTGTGCTGTTATCTTGCCCGAAGGATGGATGTCAAAATTTCCGCTGACCGCCTGTTGCTGATAATGCGTGTTGATTTGCGCGCTGACCTCGCCTTTAAATAAGTGCCAGCCTCTGAAATTCCAGTCGGTATTATTCAGTGTGTATTGCCGGTTGATGGTAATAGCTGCGGCACTACCATCCCACAGACTGCCGCTGATACCCTGAATAGAAACAGACGGCAGAAAGCGATGGAGCTGAGACAGTACAGGCGCTGCCGGCATGGAAATAATCAGGAACACGAGATAGGTAATTATCCCGCTGATAATAAAATAACGTTTTTTCATTCGACTTTGTTTAAGGATAGTCGCGCATTGACTGTGCCGGGTTTTGCGCTGCGTATGATATTACCGGAAGAAACCGAAATACCATGATTTTGCTGTAGTGTGTTAAGCCAGATCAGCATCTGATCGAATGGTGCGCCATCGAGTACCACGTGCGCACCGCCCTGGTTGGCAGATTCGAGTTTGCTGAGATTGGGTTTGATTGCAGAATTGCTGGCAACCTGCTCGACTACCATGGTTACCGGCTGATTACTGGCGCTGTGCGCTCTGTTGCCCGATGCTTTTAGTATGCGCACTTCAGCTGCTGCCTGCTGCATCCATTGCAGATTTTTAAGGTTGCTTTTATATTCCTGTTGCGCGTTGTCCAGTCCCTGGTGCAAGGGTTCCCAGACTGAGACATAGAACAGAGTGACCACTAACAAGATCGCGGCAGCTGCCACCATCAGGCGTTCGCGTTCCTGCAGACTGGCATACCATTGTTTAACTGTATCGAACTGGTTCATACGCCTGCCCCCGCACTTTGTAAACGCAGGCTGCCTTTAACCTGGTTTTTATCTGAAGCTGACGAAATAATTTCTGACTTTAGTTTTCCGGTTTTATTCAGGCTGTTATTTAATTCCTGGATAGCGCTCAGCTGGGTGGTGGTCAGGTTGATATCAATATGATTGTCACGATAATCCATCGATTGCAAAGTGATGGTTTTGTCTTTTGATAAAGCATCAGCCGCATAGGCGAGCAATTTCAGCATGCCACCGCCGTTGGGGTTTGAGCCTGATTTGAGCTCGCTCAGACCCCGTTCCATCTGCTTACGGGCATCGACAATTCTTGTGTTTTCCGGGAATGATTGCCTGTAAAGTTGAATAATCTGCGCCTGCATTTCGGCGTTTTTGCTGGACAGATGATGATACTGGTAAGCGGTGACAGACAGATTAAGTATTAGCCAGACAGCAGCGAGCGAAGCGGGCAGTTGCCAGCGTTTCCATTGTGTGGATGTTTTGCTTTTAGGTTTGAACTCGCCCTGTAATAAATTGAGCGGCATGGCCGATTTGTACTGACCGCAATACACCACCAGCGGGTGCTGGTTATACTGGATCTGTACCAGTTCGATATCATCAGGAACCACAGCGCGAATATCATCGACATTATCCTTGTCGGTACAGAACAGCAGGATTTTTTCCGGTTTTGGTAAGGCCGTGTTCTGCAGGCTGGATTCCAGGATCATCGGTACCAGTTCGCGATCGTATTCGGCCCCGTTTAATATGTCGAGCTGAATGTCGGCTATATCCTGATACAGCAGGACCGACCACTGGCTGGTGTTGCCAGCCAGGCAAAGCGCATCTGGAATAATTGCATCGGGTTTGATTTTGTGTTCGGCCAGTTTATCCAGAATGGATTGCAGTGTTTCAGTGCGAATACCGGCCACGGCTGTGTTGTTGTTTTTGTCGGGCTTGCCAGCGACAAAATGAAATTCTTCGATATCATCGGCGATCTGTTCTTCGAGTGCGAACGGAATCGCGCGCAGCATTTTTTGCCGGTTCTGTGTCGGTAATTGTACGCTGTTGATGTGCACCAGAATATTGTCGAGCAGCACAATGGATTTGTGTGTGCTCGCGAGCGCGCTGGCTTCGGCAAGATCACCGGTGCTTATTTTGCGGCTGAGTTCGCCCGCAGCATTGACCAGTGCCCAGCTGGCCTCGGCGCGTGCAGGATTAAAATGAATCAGCAGGATATCGTCCATCAATACGCCCCGATTGAATGTCTGAGCACGCTGGTTTCACCCGAGTTTGGATCGCGATATAAAAGACTGAACATTTGTACGTGTGACTGTCTGGTGATGACGTTGGAGACCAGTAGAAAATAATCCGTGGTCACGCTGAGCTGATCCTTGTTGGTGATGATTTTGCTTAGTTTGTTACGGCTGATCATGTCGTCGACGCTGCTGTAATCCGTAGGCTTGCCTGTGGTCGGGTCTTTGCGATTATCCACTATACCTTGAGCCTGATCCTGGGTCATATTCGGCGCAAGAGATATTAGCACTTCTGCCGGCGCGGTGTTGACGTTGATGCTGGCCGGGCGACCGAAAGCGCAGAGGTATGGCGCGATTGTGTCATACACCGTAGCAGTCGCAGCAGCAGTGGTAGCACCAGTGTTATTGGCCGGGGGCACATTGAAACCCTTGACCAGACGTAGTTCGCTCAGGCTTTGCATCGGTTGATTGGCAGTGCGATAGGGCTTTGGCAAATTAGTGTAATAGTCGTCTTCGGCGCCATCTGGGAGCGTGGTGCTTAGATCAGGATCGATCCAGTCGATCACCGCATCGGCCAGCCCGGGATTGAGCTTTAGTGTACTGAGCAGCCGCTGAAAACGTTGTTTGGCAATATCGTCCTGTGCTTTGTTACCGCTGTATAAATTATTGATATTAAAACAGCCTTGCTGGCCTTTGATAATGCCGGTGAGGGTGCCGCCTTCGAATGGAAAGCTTTGCGGCTGTGCCCATTGCTCGTCATTGTCATCGGTAGCATTATTCTGACGGTCAAGTTTAAGTCCGTATTCGGCGACTTTTTCGGCGCCGGTGATGAACATCAGTGCCTGTTCGTTAGCGATGATGTTGCCGGTACGGCGCACGTTCATCATCATGTGCCTGGCCAGGGTGACGCTGATAGCAGCGACCATCGCCATAATCAGTAAAGCGGTGATGATGGCGACACCGCGCTGATGAACTTTGAATTGTGAATAGCGCAACATTACAGGCGCCCCACATTGTACAGGCGTTTGATTTCGCCCCAGTCCTTTAACTGCAGATCAACCTCGATCGCAGCCGGTGGAGCAGTTACTGTCGTGCCTGAACTGCCAGGTGTAGAACTGTTGTTCGTCGTAGTGCCAGGGCTGTTGTTCAGCGGTGGCCACTGGTTGTGCCAGGCTGCATTGGCGTCAAGATAACGAATTGTGAAATCTTTGACATTATCCAGTAGTTCGCGGCGGTCGGGCTTCATTCCCTGAACACGGTCCAGCTGGGGCCAGGTCAGACGATACAGCTTGTTATCTTTGAGTTGATAAGCAACGCGTTGTAAGTTACTGCGCAAAAAACCAGCCGGGTTACGCCGACCGTTACGCGTGAACTCGATGACATAGTCGAGAGAATTGCTGATCAGATACGGCTGCGTAGTACCAAATTCATCGCGAATGTCGCGCTGTATAATCTGGTTGAAATCGCGCGTCATGATATAGACCGCGAGCTGCACTTTCTGCACCCGCGCCATCGATTGTTCCGACAGAGTATTATTTCTGATAATCTGACTGAGACCGCCATAGGCCATCACCGCCATGATGGCGAACACGCTGATCGCGATCAGCAGTTCGATCAGGGTAAACCCGCGCAGCGCGCCTGCAGTTTTAGTATTTGCTGCCATTGCCGCTATTGTTATTACTGGTGTTGGTGCTCGTGCCGGTGCTGGCAGTGCCGGCATTGCCGCCATAACTGACCAGCGTGATCAGTGCGCTTTTCCGTTTTTTATCGTTGTACACTTTGTATTTAATTTCATAAACGTTTTTGACATCAGCCAGCGGGGTGATCTCGCGCGTCCAGTACCATGTTATTCCGGCCATTTTTGCATCACCGTCAGTTTTGCCTGTTTCG
Organism: uncultured Thiotrichaceae bacterium; assembly: GCA_964425515.1. Classification (GTDB taxonomy): domain Bacteria; phylum Pseudomonadota; class Gammaproteobacteria; order SZUA-229; family SZUA-229; genus JASBSR01. The sequence goes on from CAYRNH010000106.1 coordinate 5,218, forward strand.
GTAATGCTTTTTGCGAGCTGAAACTGGGTCATTTCGTTCAGGGCGACCCAGTTTGCGATGGTTTTTTGTTTGAGATAGGCCGCGCTGCTTGCCTGGCTGCCCGAAGTGCTGAGCGCGGCTGACATTGAGATCGCGATAATCGCGAGTGCGACCAGCACTTCAACCAGAGTAAACCCGGCGGCAGGCCTATTTGGTTTTCTTAACTTTGTGCTGGCCATCGCTATAACCGTGTACCTGGTAACTCTGGTTGAATCCCGGGATGGAAAAATAAGCAGTAAACGCCGGGTCTATTTCGCCACTGGAATAGAGCAATACCTGCGGCACAAGTTTTTTACTGGTTTTGGCTGCGGGCGGTGCATTATTGCCCTGGTCAAATTCCAGGTTGATTTCAATATTATGTTCGAGCTCGCGCTTGCGCAATAAACGGTCGCCGCTCAGTGCCTGCCATTCGTGATGGTCATCCAGGTATACAAAGGTATAGCTGTTGGGTGTGAATGCGATGCCATAATCGAGTCCCTTGAAAGTGGCGTCTTCCAGTGCAAGTTCCAGCAGCTGATTAAAACGCTGCGCATCTGTTTTGATCAGGTCCTCCGGGTCAGTGCCGCGAATGGCGAGTGTGGCGAAAGAAATCACGATACCGATGATAATGATTACCACCAGCAATTCGATCAGGGTAAACCCGCGGGCGCGCCTGAGTTTGATAATGTCTGACGCTGCTGCGGCGAAAATCACACTGTTCCGGGACAGTATTTATTGATCCAGGTTGTCCGAACTGATATCGGCATTCACACCCTCACCGCCGGGCGCGCCGTCAGCACCGAGTGAGGTGATGGTGGGATTACCGGAGGGCGAGCTGGGCGCAAGATATTGATAGTCATGACCCCAGGGGTCTTTGTTGAGTTTCTTGATATAACCGCCGTCTTTCCAGTTAGGTGCATCAGAAGGCTTTTGTACCAGTGCTTCGAGGCCATCCTGGGTGCTGGGGTAGTTGAAGTTGTCCAGCCGGTAGATGTCGAGCGCGCTTTCGAGCGCCTGGATGTCCTGCTTCGCCTTGGCGACACGCGCTTTGTCGGGATTATCCATGATGCGCGGTACGATCACGCTGGCGAGAATGGCCAGAATCACTACTACCACCATTATTTCGATCAGGGTGAAACCGCTTTGTTGTTTACTTGCCTTGTTCAAAATATAAACTCCCAGGTTGACTGCTTTGCCTGCTGGCGCGTATCGGGTTAGAGTCCGGATGCGATTATCAGGTTCACTCTTAATATGTGCGCGGAATCATAACAAATGCTCTCTCGACTTCCTATCATTGCTCGATTCCACTGGCAGCCGGCACACGGTCTCTGGCTGTTCATTTTTGTGCTCACCGCCGTTTTGCAGGCTACCGGGATGGTCCCGGCCTGGCGTTTTGACCGCACCCTGATTTCACAGGGCGATTTCTGGCTGCTGTTTAGCGGTGATTTTGTACATCTTAACTGGGTCCACTGGGCGCTCGATATGGCTGGGCTGGGCATTGTTGCGATTTTTTTCAGCGCTTATGCCAGCCTGCGCCAATGGCTCTGGGTATTGTTCTGTGCTTCATTATTTTCCGGTCTGGGGATGTATTTTCGCGATCCCCAGTTACAGACCTATGTAGGCATTTCCGGGGTGCTGCACGGGCTGTTTATATTCGGCGCCTTGCACGAGATTCGGCGTTATCCTGCCAGTGGTTATGTGCTACTGGCTCTGCTGATCGCCAAGCTGATCTGGGAAGCGACCCAGGGGCCGATGCCGGGTTCGGAAGAGCTGATTCGGGGCAAGGTTGCCACCGACGCTCATTTATACGGCGCGATCGGGGGCGGTTTTGCGGCTGCGACCTTGTACGCCAGGAGCTTATTTGACCATCTGGTTAAGGTCAAAAATCGGTAACAAAATACCGAGTACGATCAATAATACCAGTATGCCCATGGTGAGAATGATCACCGGTTCGAAAATACCCACGATGTAAGCGATCAGGGTGACCTGTTCGCGCTCCAGCTGGTTGGACGCTCGTTCCAGCATTTCTTCCAGCTTGCCGCTGTTTTCACCGCTGGCGATGAGCTGCAGGGTCATCGGCGGGAACAGGCCACTTTTCGACAGTGCTGTCATGATACCGCTGCCTTCACGCACGCGGTCGGTGGCTTCCAGTACCGCGGTACGCATCGGTAGATTGTTGATCACCGAGGCCGAAATTTTCATTGATTCCAGCACGTTGACCCCGCTGCTGGAAAGAATGCTGAAGGTGCGGGTAAACAGCGCGGTGTTGAGGCCACGCACCAGGCGGCGAATCACCGGCAGGCGCAACAATAAACGATGGTAACGCGTGCGATAAATCGTCTGGCCGAGTAAATATTTCACTCCGGCCATTGCAGCGATCAAGGCAATGAGTAAAACAATTCCGTAATGCACGATGAAATCACTGATCGCGATCAGCGCGATGGTCAGCGCTGGCAGTTTCTGGCCGAGGTCATCGAACACCGAAACCACCTGCGGCACGATATTGGTCATCAGAAACACCACGATGATCAGAGCGAAAACCGATAACACCGCAGGATAAATCAAAGCCTGACGCACCTTGCTTTGCAGTTCCTGCTGGCTTTCGGTGTAATCGGCAAGACGTTCGAGCACGGTGTCTAAATGGCCGGACTGTTCCCCGGCGGCCACGGTTGCGCGATACAGCTCGGGAAACACTTTGGGGTATTCGTTCAGACCCATGGCCAGGGTATGACCTTCCAGCACGCGCGAACGTACTGCAAAGATCATGCTTTTGATGCGTTGTTTTTCGGACTGGTTGGCAACCGAAGCCAGTGACTCTTCCAGCGGCAGCGAAGCCTGAATCAGTGTTGCAAGATGTCGCGTGAACAGCGCCAGTTCGGTCGAGCTGATACCGCGCTGGAACAGCACTGGTGTTTTGTTTACAG
>CAYRNH010000107.1:0-8136 GCA_964425515.1 uncultured Thiotrichaceae bacterium
TTCGTTGGTCACGTTAGGTCTCGCGTTGCGTTTACTTGTGTGGCTGGGCCGGGAGTAATCTTCCCGGCTCACCAGATCACTTCGTTGCTACTTCAGTTCGACCTGGCACTTCTTCAATTCTATTTGGCTGGGCCGGGAGGATTACTCCGGGCTCCTGCCCTGCGCCCTTCGGGCCGCGCTTCGCGCGTTCAAAATCGTTCCTGACGATTTTGTCGAACCAATCTATTTATCGCGGAGGTTCGAACCCTCCCGGCTCACCAGATCACTTCGTTGCTACTTCAGTTCGACCTGGCACTTCTTCAATTCTATTTGGCTGGGCCGGGAGGATTACTCCGGGCTCCTGCCCTGCGCCCTTCGGGCCGCGCTTCGCGCGTTCAAAATCGTTCCTGACGATTTTGTCGAACCAATCTATTTATCGCGGAGGTTCGAACCCTCCCGGCTCACCAGATCACTTCGTTGCTACTTCAGTTCGACCTGGCACTTCTTCAATTCTATTTGGCTGGGCCGGGAGGATTACTCCGGGCTCCTGCCCTGCGCCCTTCGGGCCGCGCTTCGCGCGTTCAAAATCGTTCCTGACGATTTTGTCGAACCAATCTATTTATCGCGGAGGTTCGAACCCTCCCGGCTCACCAGATCACTTCGTTGCTACTTCAGTTCGACCTGGCACTTCTTCAATTCTATTTGGCTGGGCCGGGAGGATTCGAACCTCCGCATGTCAGGATCAAAACCTGATGCCTTACCGCTTGGCGACGGCCCAATATATAAACTTTTTTACCTCACCGCTTCCGGGAGGATTATGTCGAGCTTTCCTGCTCGACACCCTTCGGGCCGCGCTTACGCGCCGTTCATAAACCGCAGCAGCGGTGACTGGTTGCATCCTCGTGCAACAAAAGACTGCCAGTGCCCATGCTCGGACAACTGCAATTCAGTCTGTACGTGCTGCGCGCGCGCTTCCGAGTCAAATGGCGCAAATACCGAAGCACCGCTTCCGCTCATATGTGCATCACCGTAACCTGAAAGCCAGTCCAGCGCCTGCTTTATTTCTGGATATCGCGCTGCTGCTACCGGGGTGAAAGCATTACCCCAGCTGCTCGCAAAAAGGTCGCATATTTTGATGGCTGGGCTATCGCGTGTCAATTGAGGATCCGCAAAGATTTCGCCCGTAGCGACCGATATCGCTGGCGTTATCACCAGATACCAGGGCTGTTCCAGATCGATCGCGGTCAGCTGTTCACCCACGCCTTCAGCAAAAGCAGCAAAACCGTGGATGAATACCGGCACATCGGCGCCCAGCTGCAGGCCCAGATCGGCCAGCGTCTGCGTGCTCAGCGCCAATCCCCAGAGCCGGTTCAGCGCGTGCAGTACGGTGGCGGCATCTGAGCTACCACCCCCCAGCCCCCCGCCCATGGGCAGACGCTTGTCGATTTCGATCTCCACGCCCTGAGTACAACCCGAATACTGCTGCAGCAGTGTCGCCGCGCGTACCACCAGATCCTGCGCCGGTGCGATCTGTTCATTGCCGCACAAACGCTGGATATCACCATCCGCGCGCAGCTTAAAGCGCAAACCATCACCATAATCCAGAAACTGAAACACGGTCTGCAGATTGTGATAACCATCTGCGCGACGACCGGTGATGTGCAACATGAGATTGAGCTTGGCCGGTGCCGGCCAGGTCTGCGTGGCATCGCTCATAATGCAGGCAGGTCCGTCAGTTGCCACTTTCTCAGCAACAGACGGATACTCAGATCGGGCTGGTCTGCGCGCGAAAGATAAAACGCCTGCGGCAGTTTCAATCCATCCAGTTTGCGGTAGCGTCTCATTTCCACGCGCCACTCACCGTGTTTGAGAAGATACAGATTGCCCTGTTTGTCCCACCGCAATTGTCTGTCGCCCGCCGCGGGCATGCCGCGCAGCCAGCTTTGCAGACTTTTCAGCGGCAGGCCGATGCCCAGGCTGTCCTTGAATAACTCCTCGGCACTGGGTGCAGTGCGAACTTCACCGTTGGCTGCCTGAAGTCTGACAGACTGTGCATCGCCATCGACCAGAAACGCACCCTGCCCCATGGGCGCAATCAGTCGAATCTGATAACGACCATTCTGCTGATTCCAGAACACATCAAAACTGCCAGCCTGTTTTGCAGTTTGCACACCCATCCGGCCTTGCACATACCAGGACGTCAGCGCGCTTTGCTTCGCTACCTGATCGCTCCAGCCTGCTGGCACCTCGGCACTGTGTTCACGCAGATGGCTACAGGCACCGAGTACAACAAAACCCAGAATAAACGACCAACGCCAGCCCGGCAGCTTCACTGTTAAACACCTCAAATCTTGAAGCGTTTTAGCGTTTCTACCAGCACTGGCTGCTTGGCATCAAGTTCACGGCCGCGCTGCCAGATTGCCCTGGCTTTTTTATGCTGGTTTGTTTTCCACAATACTTCGCCATAATGCGCAGCAATTTCAGCATCTTTGAGTTTCTCAAATGCAAGCCCCAGCCATTTCAGCGCGTCTTGCATATTGCCCAGGCGATAATTGACCCAGCCCAGGCTGTCGAGAATGGCAGGATCATCGGGCAACAGTGCTGCTGCGCGCTGGATATAGCCCAGCGCTTCCTTGTAACGTTTGGTTTTGTCAGCCAGGGTATAACCCAGCGCATTCAGCGCATTGGCATTTTTAGGTTCGCTGGCAAGCAGCTTGAGTAAATCGCTTTCGGTAATATCAATACGATTTACTTTTTCCGCAATCAGTGCGCGCGCATAAAGCAAATCCGGATCATCAGGCTTTTGCTCCAGCGCCTGGCTTAACATTTCAAACCCTTCTTTGTAGCGGTGATGACTACGCAGGATCTCGCCTTCGGTCAGATACACTCTGACCCGCAACGGCCACTCTGTTTGCTGTTCAGCCAGCGCCTGTAACTGATCCAGGCTTTCATCAACACGCCCCAGTTGCGCGAACAATACGGCAATTCTCAGGTGTGCATCAAAAGCGTAATCACTATCCTCGACACGCAAATAATATGAAATAGCGAGTTTGTTTTGTTTCTGGCTCTGCGCGATTCGCCCAAGATAATAATTCGCCACATCAGTGCGCTTGTCCAGCCTGATCAACTTATTAAGATATTCTTTGGCTTTGTCCAGTTTTCCGGTATCTATCGACAGCAGGGCAAGACTCATGATGACATCAGGATTATCTGGCTGTTGCCGACCGAGTATTCGAAACTGTTCGTGCGCTTCTGCTACTTTTTTCTGCCCAAGCAACATGCGTGCGTATTGCAAACGCAACGCTACATTCTTAGGATGTTTCTCCACCAGATCAGAGATCAATCGGCTGGCTTCGACAGACTTGCCCTGCGCCAGCAAAATCCTGGATTTAAGCAGGTAGACATCATCCATGCCGGGGTCGGCCTGTGACACTTTGTCGAGTAAGGTCTGTGCTGCATCATAATGCTTGAGCTCGGCTTCATAGCGCGCCTGTAACACAAGCATGTGCAGATTTTTGCTGCCTTCTATTTTATTCAGCGCAACCAGTAAAGCGAGCGATGTTTCCGTGTCGGGTTCCTTATGCAGCATGGTTCTCACCGCCACTGCCTTACCCAGATCATCGGCTTTCGACCGAGCAATAATTTTTTCCAGATACTGCGCCGACTGCTCAGGTTGCTTCATCCTGAAATAGGTGATGGCGTACATGCGATCGACATCAGGATTAGCCGGATCCAGTTTGTTCCAGCGCGCCAGCAAGGTCAGTGCACGTGGGTAGTCATCTGCATATACCGCGATATAGGTGGCACGCGCGGCCACCCGGCTGTCATCGGTTTCTTCCGCCGCCTTGCTATAAAAGTCGATTGCTGCTTTCAGGTCGCCCTGGTTGCCAGCAAACTCAGCCGCCAGCAACTGGTAGAGTAATTTCTCGCTCAGGCCGGATTTGGCTGGCGCGGTGCTGCTCTGACTGGCAGTGTGCACCTCCGGCGCCTGCATTCTAGTCGAGGTGCTAGCGCAGCCGCCCAGCAGCATAATTAGCAGCGCTAACAGGTAAAAACGACGAGGGGTCGTTCCAGATGTAGGGGAAACAGCGAACATGGGTTTATTTATGCCTCATCGCGATGGGTGAATATTAATGTATTTTGAACGAATACCCGCATTGTAGCGTGCAATTGGTTCGTGCGGGATAATCTAGTGTATAACTGTGCTTGAGTTAAGCTCATGCATACCGCAAAATTAGTCGTTTTCTCGCCAGTACAAGCACTTATGTCCTATAGCCACCCCAGCCTGATTACTCTGGGCCTCAACCACAAGACCGCGCCGGTCGATTTGCGCGAACGCCTGGCGTTCACACCGCAGTCGTTACCCGAGGCGCTGGGCAAGCTGGCAGACCTGCCGGGGGTGAGCGAAGCGGTTATTCTGTCGACCTGCAACCGCACCGAGCTGTATTGTACAGTCACGCAGATGAGTGACCGGGCGCTGGTGGAATGGTTCAGCCAGTTTCACGGTCTCGAAATCGATAACATCGCCAGTCATCTCTACAATTATGACCACGCCACCACGATTCGTCATGCCATGGAAGTCGCCAGCGGCCTGGACTCCATGGTACTGGGTGAGCCACAGATCACCGGGCAGATGAAAGAAGCCTATTCCATCGCCAGCCAGCATGGCACCATCGGCCCTCTGCTGGGCAGAATGTTCCAGCATGCGTTTGCGGTAGCCAAGCAGGTGCGCACCGATACCGCGATTGGCTCCAGCCCGGTATCGGTGGCGTTTGCTGCTGTGAACCTGGCGAAACAGATTTTCGGAGAGCTGAACCATTCCACCGCCTTGCTGATCGGCGCCGGTGACACCATCGAACTTACCGCGCGACATTTACACGCCCAGAAAATAAAACACATCATCGTCGCCAACCGCAGCGTGGAACGCGCCCAGGCACTGGCCGAGCAATTTGGTGGCGAAGCCATTGGCCTGCAGCATATTGGTGATCATCTGCATCGCGCCGATATCGTGATTGCTTCCACCGCCAGCCCTCTGCCCATTCTCGGCAAGGGCACAGTGGAAAGCGCGCTGAAAGTGCGCCGCCACGAACCCATCTTCATGGTTGACCTCGCGGTGCCACGCGATGTCGAGCCCGAAGTCGCAACTCTGGATGACGTTTATCTCTACAGTGTCGATGATTTACAGGCCGTGATCGATGAAAATCTGCAGTCACGGGTTCAGGCCGCAGAACAGGCACAAGATATTATCGAAGAGCAGGTGGCCCAGTTTCTCGAATGGCAGCACTCACTGGGCGCAGTCGATGTGATTTCCCAAATCCGCACCAGTGCCCAGATGGTGAGTCAGCAGGTGCTGGAAAAAGCGCTGAAACAGCTGGCTGCCGGACAATCACCGGAGCAGGCACTGGAATTTCTCGCCCACACGCTGACCAATAAATTTTTGCATCACCCCAGCACGCGTTTGCGTCGCGCCAGCGCCGAAGAACAGGAAGAGCTGCTGCGCATAGCACGCCAGCTGTTCTTTGATAACGCAGAAGACTAAACTCGCCTCGCTGTGCTGTGCAGCGACGATCATTCATTCATGAAAGATTCCATACTCAACAAGCTCAACCGATTGCTCGATCGCCACGAAGAGGTCTCGGGTCTGCTTTCCGAAGCCGATGTGATTTCAAATCAGAACCAGTATCGTGATCTGTCGCGCGAATACGCCCAGCTGGAACCGGTGGTGAACTGTTTTCGCGATTATCAAAAAGCCAAACTCGAACTCGACGCCACCGAAGAAATGCTGCGCGACAGTGATCCTGAAGTGCGTGACATGGCGCGTGAAGAACTGCAGAAAAATGCTGAAACAGTGGAAGCACTGGAACTGGAGCTGCAAAAACACCTGCTGCCGAAAGACCCGCACGACAACAGCAATATTTTTCTCGAAATTCGTGCCGGTACCGGTGGTGACGAAGCTGCGATTTTCGCCGGCGACCTGTTCCGCATGTATTCGCGCTATGCTGAAATGAAAAACTGGCAGGTCGAAATTCTCAACCAGAACCCGGGCGAGCACGGCGGTTATAAAGAAATCATCGCGCGCATTATCGGCAACGGCGCCTACTCACGGATGAAATTCGAATCCGGCGCACACCGGGTGCAACGCGTGCCCGAAACCGAATCACAGGGACGAGTACATACTTCTGCTGCCACGGTCGCGGTGATGCCCGAAATCGATGCTGTGGAACAGATAGAAATCAATCCGGCCGATCTGCGTGTGGACACCTATCGCGCCTCGGGTGCCGGTGGCCAGCACGTCAACAAAACCGATTCCGCAGTGCGCCTGACCCACATTCCTACCGGCACCGTGGTCGAATGTCAGGACGAACGCTCGCAGCACAAAAACAAGGCGCGTGCGATGTCTTTATTGCAGGCGCGAATCATGGATGCCGCACTGGAAAAACGTCGCAGCGAAGATGCGCAAACACGCAAGTCACTGGTCGGCAGCGGTGACCGTTCGGAACGTATTCGCACTTACAATTTTCCTCAGGGACGTATCACTGACCACCGCATCAATCTCACGCTGTATAAACTCGATGAATTCACCCAGGGGAATATCGATAGCATCATCGATCCATTGATCAGCGAATATCAGGCCGAACTGCTGGCGCAACTCGCCGATCAATAAACATGGCCAGTATTTCCCAGCTGCTGAGTCAGGCCAGAGTCACTCTGGCGGAAAGCGGCAATGCCAGAGATGCAGAAATCCTGCTCTGCCATGCGCTCGATTGCGAGCGCGCATACCTGTATACCTGGCCGCACAGAACGGTCGATGCCTCTAGCGAAAAGCAGTTTCTGGAATTGATTGCAGCACGCGCCGAAGGCACGCCGGTAGCCTATCTCACTGGCGAGCGCGAGTTCTGGTCGCTTGGTTTTAAAGTCACCCCCGACACCCTGATTCCACGTCCGGAAACCGAGTTGCTGGTGGCCTATGTGCTAAGAGAGTTCCCTCAGGCAGCACTGGACGTGCTCGACCTCGGCACCGGCAGCGGCGCTATCGCCATCGCACTGGCACACTCGCGACCACTCTGGAACGTCACCGCCAGCGACATTTCGCCTGCCAGTTTGAAAATTGCACAACACAATGCGACTCGCAATAAGATACACAATCTACAGCTGCTGGAAAGCGACTGGTTAGCACAGCTGGGTGACCAGCGTTTCGATCTGATCGTCAGCAACCCGCCCTATATAGCAGCGCACGATACGCATCTGTATCAGGGCGATGTGCGTTTTGAACCAATGTCTGCGCTCAGTTCTGGTATCGATGGCATGGACGCGATTCGGCATCTATGCGGCCATGTCGCCAAGGTACTTAGACCCGGAGGCTGGTTTTTTACCGAGCACGGCTATGACCAGAAAACCGCCGTGTTCGACTGTTTTAAACAACACGGTTTTAGCAACATCGTGCAGCTGGATGACCTCGGCGGCCAGCCGCGTGTCTGCGGTGGCCAGATTGTCACACGCTAAAACCACCCTCTCCGCTGGTCTGGAGCAGTCATACTGATCTTGCGTTTATCCGTCATCGGGGCTAGATTCAAAGCATGTCTATATGCCGCGATGTATTCAAAACCCGTACTGTGCAGTTTTTAAACAAACTGCCCGGGCTCGATGATGCCCACAAAGCCCGGCAGCTGCTGAGCAATGTGCAGGGTATCGAATCGGTGACGCTGCTCGGCACAGGCAAAGTGCGGCTGCGTTACGATGTTCGCGAACTCACCTTGCAGATGATCGAAGATGCGTTGCGCGATGTAGGGTTCCTGCTCAACAGCAACCTGTTCTGCCGCATCAAACGCGGCATGATCGCCTACTGCGAAGACACCCAGCGCGCCAGCCTCGGCGTCGAACACGATGCCGAACAAAGTATCCTCAGCCAATCAGACACCCTGGCCCACGACCCACGACCCCACAACTGGCGTAATTACCTGTAAAAATCTGGAACCACAGAGGCACAGAGAACACAGAGAAAAGCTCACTTCCCGGTTTTGAAAACAAAACGTTGTCTCTGTGTCCTCCGTGTCTCTGTGGTTCAGCTGTAAGTTTTCCGCTTTTAGTTTTTAAAATTTTTATACAACACTCACATGTCCTCGGCGGCAGGGTTTTTGGCGTAAAATCGCCGCCATG
>CAYRNH010000108.1:0-8111 GCA_964425515.1 uncultured Thiotrichaceae bacterium
CGGCACTAATCATGTGACGCAGGAAAGGTTCGCCTGCATAAGAACGCGCACCTGCGGAGCCCTGCATGATCACCGGGCTGTTGCACTCGTCAGCAGCCTGCATAATGGAATGCACCTGCTCCATATTATTTACATTGAAAGCTGGCATACCGTAGCCGTTTTCCGCGGCGTGATCCAGCAACTGTCTCATTGAAATTAAAGCCATTTTGGTTCTCCCAAATGTTCCTATTAATAAATTCTGTCTAACAATTCTTTGTTGATATCAATCACTTTCATGGAGTTGCTGCCGCCTCGTTTATCTCCAAGCAAATCACCTCGTGTCATGATGATTCGATCGCCTTCCTGGGCGATACCTTTTTCCTGGAGCATGGCAACAACACTCCGTCCAACACTCGTTGGTTTGAGTTTATCAAACTCCACATGCATCGGGTAAACCCCCCGGTACAACGTTACTTTTCGCAGCGTTGTCTGACTAGGCGTCAGCGCATAAATAGGGATACCCGAACTTATCCGCGACATCCACAGAGCCGTGGCTCCAGATTCCGTCAAAGACGCAATCGCGCATACCTTGAGATGATTTGCGGTATACATTGTAGCCATCGCAATCGCCTCATCAACCCTGTCAAACGTAAGGTCAACACGGTGATCTGAGACCATCGCCTGACGCTGCTGCTCAGCCAGCTCGCAAATTCGGCTCATCGCCTTGACTACTTTTTCAGGATAGCGTCCAACTGCCGTTTCACCTGAAAGCATCACCGCGTCGGTACCATCGAGCACCGCATTGGCGACATCAAATACTTCTGCGCGTGTTGGGATCGGACTTTCGATCATCGATTCCATCATCTGGGTCGCGGTGATTACAATCCTGTCCCTGGCACGCGCTTTACTGATCAGCATTTTCTGCAGGGCAGGCAGTTCGGCATCACCCATTTCGACGCCCAGATCACCTCGCGCCACCATGATCACATCAGAAGCGTCGAGAATTTCATCTATGTTGTCGATAGCCTCAGCGCGCTCGACCTTGGTAACGATTGCGCCCTGGCCACCCGCTTCCCTGAGCAATGCACGACATTCATTTACATCGGCCGCAGACCGGGCGAACGATAGCGCGACATAGTCGGCTTCGATTTCAGCAATCGTCTTAAGATCTTGCCTGTCCTTATCGGTCAATGCCGGCGCAGACAGCCCACCGCCCTTGAGATTGATACCCTTGTTATTAGACAGCTCACAGGTATAAACAACAGTACAATGAATTTCCGGGCCTTTGACTTCGACCACGTCCAGTTCAACACGGCCATCATCCAGCATCAGCACATTGCCGGGTTTTACATCTTTGGGCAAATCTTTATAAGCGATACCAACGCGCTCGCTGGTGCCTTCGTTTTTACCCAGTGTCGCATCCAGAATAAAACGCTCACCACGTATTAGTTGAACCTTGCCTTCGACAAAACGTTCGGTGCGAATTTTCGGGCCCTGCAGGTCTGCAAGAACACCAACGATACGCCCGACTCTCTCACTACATTCGCGAACCATCTTCGCGCGCTGACATTGCTCCTCGTGCGATCCGTGCGAGAAATTAAGACGGAACACGTCCACACCTGCACGAATCATGTCTTCGATGACGTCTGCCGTGCTGGAAGCGGGTCCCAGTGTTGCTACAATTTTTGTTCTACGCATAGCGCCTGCGCTATCCTCTTAAAGAACAAATGGGACACAATGTGCCCCACCGATTCACTATTTTTTCGCCCGTGATTCGAGCATGGCAACCGCCGGTAAAACCTTTCCTTCGAGATATTCAAGGAAAGCGCCGCCCGCAGTCGAAATGTAAGACACTTTATCGTAAATATTATATTTCTGAATCGCAGCGATAGTGTCACCGCCTCCAGCCAGACTGAAACCGTTGGCATTGGCAATCGCCATAGAAATCGTTTTGGTGCCTTCGCCGAACTGGTCGAATTCAAACACACCGACCGGGCCGTTCCAGACAATGGTACCGGCCTTACTAATGATGTCGGCCAGCTCTTTGGCAGACTTCGGTCCGATATCAAAAATCATATCATCATCTTCAACTTCGTCAGCGTTCTTCAGTACTGCCGGTTCGTTCTCATCAAACTTCTTGCCGCACACCACATCAACCGCAATCGGAATATTCGCGCCGCGCGCCTGCATTTTCGCAATCAACGCTTTGGCGGTATCGACCAGATCATCTTCACACAGTGATTTACCCACATTGTGACCCATAGCCTTCAGGAAAGTATTGGCAATACCACCACCAACCACCAGCTGGTCCACTTTTTCGGACAGCGCTTCGAGCACGGTCAGTTTGGTAGACACTTTAGAGCCACCGACGATGGCAACCATCGGCCGCGCAGGTTTGGCCAGCGCTTTTGCCAGGCTATCGAGTTCGTCAGACAGCAACAGACCTGCGCAGGCCACAGGCGCATAGACACCAGCGCCATGAGTGGATGCCTGTGCGCGGTGCGCAGTACCAAAGGCATCCATCACGAATACATCACACAGCGCAGCGTATTTTTTCGCCAGCGTTTCATCGTCCTTTTTCTCGCCCGCGTTGAAGCGTACATTTTCCAGCAGCACGACTTCACCATCAGCGACCTCAGGTGCGTTATCCAGGTAGTCTTTTACCAGGCGCACGCTCTGACCCAGTTTTTCGCTCATGCATTCTGCAATCGGCTGCATGGAGTTTTCATCGTCCACCTTGCCTTCTTCCGGACGACCACGGTGCGACATCACCATCACTTTGGCGCCTGCTTTTACGCAATGCTCTACTGTGGGCATGGAAGCAGTAATACGCGCATCAGAAGTAACCTTACCTTCTTTAACAGGTACATTTAAGTCAGCACGGATCAGTACGCGCTTGCCAGCCAGATCAAGATCGGTCAGTTTTATAAAAGACATGAGAGCTCCAGAAAACTTTTTTCATTTTAAATATGGTTTGTTAAATGCGCTTTGATTTAAGCCGCTTAACAAACAATACTGCTTTTTAAAAATCCCGGCCCGATTACACAATCGGGCCGGATTTTACAATTTACCGCAATCTACAGAAACGAGAGATTTTGTTCGAGAGCAAGGCGCGAAGATGATTTGAGCGCGGAGCGTACACGCAGTACGTGAGCACTCAAATTATCTTCGCAACGCCGCTATCGGACAAAAGATCCGTTTCTACTTCGAGACGTGTTCGACGAAGCGAAGCATATTACATGTGTAGCCGTATTCATTGTCATACCACGAAACCAGCTTCACAAATGTGCCGTCCAGTGCGATACCTGCTTCTGAATCGAAAATCGAAGAGAAACCGCAACCACGGAAATCGGTGGAAACTACTTTCTCGTCGGTATAACCCAGAGTTTTGCTCATATCGCCCGAAGTCGCTGCTGCTTTCATCGCGGCACAAATTTCTTCGTACGAAGCTTCTTTGTTCAACTCAACCGTAAGGTCAACCACAGATACGTCTGAAGTCGGTACACGGAATGCCATACCGGTCAGTTTGCCATTCAGCTCAGGCAGAACAACGCCAACCGCTTTGGCGGCACCGGTTGAAGATGGAATGATGTTTTCCAGAATACCACGACCACCGCGCCAGTCTTTCATCGAAGGACCGTCAACCGTTTTCTGCGTTGCTGTAGCAGCGTGAACCGTAGTCATCAAACCACGCTTGATGCCCCACTTGTCATTGATGACTTTGGCAATAGGCGCCAGACAGTTGGTAGTACAGGAAGCAGCAGAAACAATAGCCTGACCTGCATAGGTTTCATGGTTAACACCATAAACGAACATCGGCGTACCATCTTTCGAAGGTGCAGACATCACAACTTTCTTCGCACCCGCAGCAATGTGCTTCTGGCAGGTTTCGTCAGTCAGGAAGAAACCGGTACATTCGATCACCAGATCAGCGCCGATGTCACCCCAGGCCAGGTTCGCAGGATCGCGTTCTGCAGTCAGGCGAATCTTTTTGCCGTTAACGATGAGGTTATTGCCTTCAACAGCAATATCACCAGCAAAGTTACCGTGTACAGAATCGTACTTCAGCATGTAAGCCAGATAATCAGCGTCCAGCAGATCATTAATACCGACAACTTCGATTTCAGGGAAATCTTTTGAAATCGCTCGGAATGCCATACGGCCAATGCGGCCGAAGCCATTAATACCGACTTTTATAGTCATCATTTTCTCCTAAAAATTTTCAGTAATAAATTTATGTATTCCGCCCCTGCCGTGCAGGGACAGAAGCAAAACTAAAGTACGCTGTTAACTGCTTTCACAACGTTTTCGACAGTAAAGCCGAATTCCTTGAACAGTTCAGGCGCAGGCGCTGATTCACCAAAGCGATCAATACCCACTACCGCACCATCGAGACCGACATACTTGTACCAGCCGTCCGATACTGCCGCTTCAACCGCCACACGCGCAGTCACCTCAGCAGGCAGAACAGATTCTTTATACGCAGCATCCTGTTTGTCGAATGTGGTTGTTGATGGCATAGAAACAACACGAACCTTTTTGTCTTTCAGTTCGTCTGCAGCAGCCATTGCCAACGCGACTTCAGAACCGGTTGCGATGATGATCGCGTCGGGTGTTCCGGTACAATCTTTCAGCACATAGCCACCGCGGCTGATATCAGCCAGCTGCTGCGCACTGCGCTTCTGAAAGTCGAGGTTCTGACGCGAGAAAATCAGACATGAAGGACCGCTCTTGTTTTCCAGTGCCACTTTCCAGCTCACTGCTGATTCAACGGTGTCGCATGCACGCCACACATCCATATTAGGAATCATGCGCAATGTTGGAATCTGCTCGACAGCCTGATGGGTCGGGCCGTCTTCGCCCAGACCGATAGAATCGTGGGTGTATACAAAAATACTGCGAACCTTCATCAACGCAGCCATGCGCAGTGCATTACGTGCGTATTCCGAGAACATCAGGAAGGTCGCGCCGAACGGAATAAAACCACCGTGCAGAGCAATACCGTTCATGATCGCGGACATACCAAATTCACGCACACCATAATTAATGTAGTTAGCATCCGGGACGTCGGCACGCATTGATTTATGATTCGACCATTCGGTCATATTGGAACCACCAAGGTCCGCCGAACCGCCCATAAATTCTGGCAGCACTTTGGCAAAACCTTCGATCGCAGCCAATGAAGCATGACGTGTCGCTGTGGTTTTGGCATCAGCATCGACAGACTTGACGAAAGCTTCAGCCTTGTCAGCCCAGTCAGCTGGCAGATCACCCGCCATGCGGCGTTCGAATTCTGACGCCAGCTTCGGATGCTCTTTACGATAGGCATCAAACTTTTTGTTCCATTCAGCTTCGGCTTTTGCACCTTTGTCTTTTGCATCCCAGCCAGCATAAATGTCTTTGGGCACTTCAAAAGCAGCGTGATCCCAGCCCAGTGCTGCCTTGGTCAGGTTGATTTCGTCCTGGCCCAGTGGTGCACCGTGACAGGCATGGCTGCCGGACTTGTTCGGCGAACCAAAACCGATCGTGGTTTTGCAGCAGATCATGGTCGGCTTGTCGGTCATGGCCTTGGCAAATTCAACCGCTTTTTGCAGTGCTTCAGGATCGTGACCATCGACATCGGCAATCACATGCCAGCCGTAGGCTTCGAAGCGTTTCGGAGTGTTATCGGTAAACCAGCCTTCAACATGGCCGTCGATAGAAATGCCGTTGTCATCCCAGAAAGCGATCAGCTTGCCCAGACCCAGGGTTCCGGCGAGTGAACAGGCTTCGTGAGAAATACCTTCCATCAAACAACCATCACCCAGGAATACATAAGTGTGGTGATCAACGATGGTGTGACCGTCTTTATTGAACTGCGCAGCCATGGCGCGCTCGGCGATCGCCATACCCACAGCATTGGTAATACCCTGCCCCAGTGGACCGGTAGTCGTTTCAACGCCCGGCGCATAACCGTACTCTGGATGACCCGGAGTTTTTGAGTGCAGCTGACGGAAGTTTTTCAGATCATCCATGCTGAGCTCATAGCCCGTGAGGTGCAGCAAAGAATAAATCAGCATTGAGCCGTGGCCATTGGATAGCACAAAACGATCGCGATCAGCCCATTTCGGGTTGCTCGGATTGTGTTTCATGTGGTCATTCCACAACACTTCAGCGATATCAGCCATCCCCATTGGCGCGCCTGGATGGCCAGAATTCGCTTTTTGTACTGCATCCATACTCAACGCGCGAATAGCGTTAGCAAGGTCTCTACGTGAAGGCATAATGCTCTCCGGTTTGTTTTTGTAACTATGGCATTACCGCGAACAGGACCATACCGTCCCTTCGCAGCAACATTAAATTCTTTAGAAAATCAACGGATTAGGCGACTGTAGCAGCCAAATAATTCTGCCGCGGCCCGTCGAAAGGCGCGTATTTTCCCTTAAAAGACCGCAATGGGCAAGCGACCTGATTTCACAGGCAAAAAAACCCTTAGACCTCCTGTGGTTTCCATTTGATCGAACAACCGATGCTCGGAGTCTGCTCCAGAGGACCCCGACCTGTCTCGGCGACCTGTTTCATCGCCTCGAACAACTCACGCGGCGTGTCGGGTGAAGCCTGATTTTTACCACTGGAATCCAGCCTGCCGCGGTACTGCAATTTCAGGTCGCGGTTATAACCAAAGAAGTCGGGGGTGCACACCGCGCCATACGCTTTGGCGATCTGCTGGCTTTCATCCAGCAGATACGGAAATGGAAAGTCAAAATCGGCAGCCACCCGCTGCATATTGTCGAATGAATCCTCCGGGTAATCGCTGGGGTCATTCGACATGATCGCCACAGTGTTGATACCGTACTGCCTCAATTCACGGGTGTCGCGTACCAGCCGCTCACGAATCGCGACCACAAACGGGCAATGGTTACAGATGAACGCCACCAGCAGGCCGTTCTCGCCTGCACATTGTTGCAGGCTCCAGTTGCTGCCATCGACGCCTGGCAGATCAAAATCGATAGCGGCAGCGCCAAAATCACACACCGGGGTCTCAGTTCTGGCCATAAAAGTCTCTCGGAATCTACATGATGAATCAAGCCGCCCATTTTCTCAGAACTGTTGCTGCTCTGCACCTGTCTGAGGCTGAAACTGCCAAAAGAAAACCCCGCGCCATGGAATAAAACGCCTGTTTGTCGGTCAAAACTCTAGTGGCGCTATACCGGCTAAAAATGGTAAAATGATCGATTCGATTACTGCATTGACCGGCGGTCGGTTTATAGAGACTGGCTATTAGCTATCTTGCAGGCGGCACTTGATTAATCAATTTCCAGCACTACTCTGGTATCTACCACAGGCACAGGCATCGCTATGACGGCACAGGTTATGAAACACGCGCAGAAATCCCGCCTCAAGGTTCTTATCGCAAAAGGCAAGGAACAGGGTTATTTGACTTATGCAGAAGTCAACGACCACCTGCCCGATGGCATAGTCGATCCTTCCCAGGTTGAAGACATTATTAATACCATTAATGACATGGGTATTTCGGTGTGCGAAATCGCGCCCGAGGCCGAGTCACTGGTATTGAGCGATTCTTCGGTCAGCGAGACCGATGACGATACCACCGAAGAAGCCGTGAACGCGCTGGCCTCAATCGAAACCGAACTGGGCCGCACCACCGACCCGGTGCGTATGTATATGCGCGAAATGGGCAGTGTTGAACTGCTCACCCGCGAAGGCGAAATCGAAATCGCCAAACGTATCGAGGAAGGCCTGAAACAGGTGCTGCGCGCACTGGCCACCAATCCCCATATTGTTGGCATGGTACTGCGCGGCTGGGAAAAAGCTGAAGCAGGACAGGCCCGCCTGACCGATCTGGTGGTTGATTTCCATAAGAGCGATGCCGAACTCGACCGCCTCGCCGAAGAAGCGCTGGCCAATGCTGCCAAAGAAGCCGAACTGGCTGCCGCTGGCAAAACCAGCGAAAAAGAAGAAGTTGTTGATACCGGCCCTGATATCGAGGAAGTGCGCAAACAGTTTGCAAAAATCAAACGCGCGCACACCCGCACGGTCAATGCCATCATCAAAGATGACAGTGATACTATCGACAAGGCGCGCAAGGCCATGGCCAGCGCTTTTCTCGAACTCAAATACACACCTAACGT
>CAYRNH010000109.1:0-5422 GCA_964425515.1 uncultured Thiotrichaceae bacterium
CTATTAATTAATTGCCTGGAAATAATAAAATTCCGGCAATCTTGAAATGTAATCGAAGGTAACCGAGGCTATGTCATCATACCGATAGTCAGGAATAGTGATCGTGCCATCAGTGTTATGCTTAAGATAACCATCATTATCAAAAACCTGTGTCAGCGCTGTTTGTTCCGTAGTTGTAGCTTTTCTGTTCAGCGCAGTCAAAAACAGGAAATCAATATAGTCATGCAGACTGAGGTTAGAAATAAACGGGCGTACGTTGCCATTTCCATCATATAACAATCCCGGTACCCCGGTTTTTTGTCCACTATAACTATATGTTTTCATCAATAAATCTTCACGCATGGACTTGTGATAACTTGCAAAGCTCTGACTATCCAGCGGCACGCCGTTGGGCCGCCCGATCTTGTAAATCATAGTGCTCCAGCCCATATCTGCCATATTCATATGGTTTGAACTCGAAGTATGATCGTTCTTAGACGCCATATATTCAAATATGTATTTATTAACTGGATACGACGCAGCTGGATCCCATTTGAGCCTGTCGAGCATGGGCATCAAATTTTCTTCATAGGACTTTGAGCGCTCGGTATCAAGCAAGTATTCTTTTGAAAACAATATCTCCTTGAAAATATCCTGAAATGTTGTCGCACCGCTATTCACGATTGCCTGCGTCATACTGATCCGATCTGCCTGGCTACGACCTGCCATCAGGTAATCCACGATCACTTCAACAACTCGAGGCATTAAAAGCGGGCTTCCGGCGATCACGCTAGACAAGTCGCTGCAGGTAGTCACATAGTACTGCCCCATGATTAACTGCGGAATGGTATTAGGGAAGTCAGTTCTTGCAAGCATGTAACCTTGATTGGCATTAGTCAGATAAAAATCCTTACAAGCGATACCACCATTGTATGTATCCGTTTGATCGTTAAACAACCCCAGGTACAATTCCAGTCCTTCGAGCGCCTGGTTCTCGGCAGAGCGAGAAACGCGCCAACGTTCGAGTGAAGACAAATTTGATTTTACAATATTACGCACGCCGGTATTGGCAGCTATGTTTGTCACCAGGAACCGGTACATATTTTGCGCATCCGTTTGATCAGGCGCGTCCATTTCGATTGCAGGTGAAAACATAATCGTATTCGTCAGGAAGTACGCAATCCAGTTTACAAACAGCTGATTACTGACAGGATATTCCTTTATTCTGGCTAATGGAATCTCGAGTGGACGATAGTCGTCGAATATATACTTTGCATTCGCTGCGACAGGGTTTCCTTGCGAATCAATCCCGTCGATAATCGTATTGTCTTTATCGACTTCTGATTGAGGAAGCTTAGTCTCAAGTTTTGCTTTTGTTTCAGCAAGAAAATTACTGGATTTTGGTGACAGCGTCGTGATGCCATTGCTGGTGTCGAAAAAATCTTCCACGCTGAGACCGCGAAACATCGTGCCGTATAGCTTATTGGCCACCGCGTACTGTTGTTCCGGGGTCAGCGCATTAAATTCCTGTTGAGTCAGTGCTGCAGCAAACCCGGAACCCTGCACACCAGCAGAGCCCTGCCCCGGTACACCAGGGTCACAGCCCAGCAAAATAAATGCGGCCAACAGGGGGAAAATAAGAAATTTGAATTTGACTATCACAGTCACACTCCATTGGCTGAAAACTTCGAACTCAATCTCGAAAAGTGTAGCCGAAATTCAGACGAAAACAATTTACAATCTGACGAACGGCACATGACCGTTCATATAATATATTTATAAACAATGACTTAAAATGCTACCGCCTGCCCACAAAAAAACCGATGGTAAACAACCACATTCTCTCACATTCTGCTATCTTTTTACTACGAAGTCGCCTGCTCCACCTGCGCAACTTTTGTCCAAATGCTCGCAAATTCACTACATTCAAACATCTGATTCAGAACATAAGGTTAGCGCCTGCTGGACTGAACCTTGAGCATGAGGCTTTATTGTGAAATTATTTTTACGCTACGCAGTAACTGCTGTTTTCATTTGCAGCTGCTTTGCTCCATTCGCTGTCAGCGCGCAAAAGGCACCGCCTTTTTCGCTGCGCGGCAACCATAAAAACATTCAGCTTTCAAAATACAAGGGGCGAGTAGTATATGTCGATTTCTGGGCATCCTGGTGTGGACCCTGTCGTCGTTCATTCCCATGGATGAACAAAATGCAGGCCTTGTATGGCAAAGATAAATTCAGCATCATCGCGATTAATCTTGATAAGTCGCACGACGCAGCACAACAGTTTCTCAAAAAAATACATGCCTCGTTCAATATCGCTTACGATCCTGATGGCAGGATTGCCGAAGCGTATCATCTAAAAGTCATGCCCAGCTCTTTTTTGATCAACAAGCGCGGACAAGTGGTGTATCGCAGTGCTGGTTTTAACAATGAACACAAAGAAAAAATCGAAAATCAGATCAGACAACAGCTCGGCAGATCTATGTTAGCTAGCAATAAAGAAGACTAGTACGCTACCTTTTAAATATAGGCACATGGTTACCACTTAGCGAATGCCAATCCACTGTTTCCAGTGTTCAAAAAGCGCATCATCCATTGATGCCAGTACCGAACGCGTTTCCAGTCGATTACGAAATACAGGAGTATTATCCAGCGAAACAGAACACCCGCCCGCTTCTTTGAGTATGAGCTGGCCAGCTGCATAATCCCAAAGTTTTTGCCCGCCATGCAAATAGATGTTGTAACGACCGGCTGCCAACCAGCACCAGTCGAGTGCCGAGGAACCGATGTTGCGTTGCGACGAATAAGGCGCCTCGGTAACCAGACGCACCGCGAGTTCAGATGGCAGGCGTTTCATATCAATTTCCGCGATGATGCGCCCGTGTTCCTTCAGTGCTGGCTTTTTCTTTAATCGATTTCCATTAAGAAAAGCACCTCCCTCTTTGCTCGCGGTAAAGGTTTCTTCGCGTACCGGATCGTGGATCAGCGCCAGTACGACCTCACCCTTTTTGACTAGCGCAATCGATACCGCGAAACATGGCATTCCAGTTGCGTAGTTATTGGTTCCATCAAGCGGATCGATACACCAGTATTCCTCCGATTCAGTAACCAGTTTCTGCTGCTGCTCGACCGTCATTTCCTCACCGAGCATCGGGATCTCTGGCCAGTGAATTGCCATTTCTGTTTGCAGACGCGTTTGCATAGCCAGATCAGCTGCTGTGATAACGCTGTTATCTTCCTTGTAATCAAATTCGCAGATACCAAATCCGGGCAGCAGTTCCTCACGCGCTGCAAGCGTGACAATACTGGTGAGCGTTTCTAATAATGTTCCTAGTTCTGATTTCATCGTATCACCAGGGAATATCACTACCGTCGATGTCTATAAAGCGGCCGCTATCAGCCATGGTCAGCGACAGCAGATGTTCGAACATGCGACTCACGCTTTCCTCTGTGCTGATTTCTGCGTTGGGTCCACCCATATCGGTTTTCACCCAGCCAGGATGCAGCGCCACCACTTTTATTTCCTGCGGCCGCAAATCAATCGACATACTTTTGACCACCGCATTCAGCGCCGCCTTGCTGGAGCGATAAATATAACTGCCTCCAGAGCCGTTGTCGGTCATACTACCCATCTTGCTGCTGAGACAGGCAATGGTTTTATTATCGCTACGCGCAACCTGCTCACACAGTGCCTCTGCAAGCTTGAGTGGCGCAATACTGTTAATCTTAAAAGTTCGCTGCCAGCCGGCTATATCAACGTTGCCAAAACTATTTCTATCTGAACCATAAACACCCGCATTATTGATCAATATATCAATAGACTCATTGCGCAGCTCATAGGCAAGTGCCTGCAGTGTAGCTAGTTCGTCCATATCGGCGATATGAACACTGATGCGTTCTGGTGCCAATTTCGCCAGCTTGAGCAGAGACTCGGCCTGTTGCGGATTTCGACAGCAGGCAAACACGCGCCAGCCGCGCTCCATGCTATAACGCACCATTTCGAGGCCGATCCCTCGGTTGGTTCCCGTTATTAGAATATTCATTCGAAGCTCCCCTGATAGTTGAGGTGAACATTTTCATGTATGACTGTAACATGAGCTAATCACACAATCGCCTGGTTTTGGAGAATCGGCATGCCTCATACCATTCTGGTGACAGGTGCCACCGGCTTTGTCGGCAGCCATGTACTCGAAGCGCTGAGCCAGATCGTGCATAAAGACCTGCGTATTATCGCAGCCTGTCGCGATCGGCGAAAGCTGATTGCAAACTATGCTGGAGAAGTTCGCGAAGGTGACCTGCGCGACCCGGATTATCTGCACCGAATGCTCACCGGTGTTGACATTGTTTGCCACTGCGCGGCATGGACTTCGTTCTGGGGCAAAACCAGAGAATCGGATGAGCTGTTTTTACAGCCCTCGCTGCAACTTATCCAGCAGGCGCTGGAATGGAAGGTAAAACGCTTTGTTTTTATCAGTTCGATCAGTGTCGCGGCACCACGACAGTCGCATGACGCCAGCAGTCCGGGTATGCCGCGACCGTACTGGCCGCATCTGAACAACCTCATCAATATAGAAAACGCGATGCACGACAATGCACATCGTGGCATGGCGATGGTAACCCTTCGTTGCGGCCTGTTCACCGGCCAGCGCTATGGTCTCGGCCTGCTGGCGATCCTGTTACCGCGCCTGCAAGCGCGACTGCTGCCCTGGATTAGATCAGGCAAAACAGCCATACCCGTTATTGATGGTAAAGATGTGGGTCAGGCCGTAGTGCGTGCCGCGCTTGCACCACTGTCCTCGCCATATACAGCCCTCAATATCGTCGGTCCGGAAATGCCGACAGCACGCGAAGTCATAAAATACATCGCCGAACAATATCATTACCCCAAACCCTTGTTCAGTCTTCCTATGCCCCTCGCCCACGCCTATGCGTGGTTGATCGAAAAAATGTACCGTTTGCTACCGTGGGAACCACCGATTACAAGAAGCATTGTGCATCTATTTGAGGGTACTAACGCGAATAATATAGAAGCACAGGAACTGATCGGTTACTTACCCGAGATTCACTGGCAGGAATCCATTGCCAGGCAGATAGAGTCGATGGATAAGAATCAGATTACCGCGATGAAACTGAATCGCCCGATAAAACCATTATCGAGTGATTTAGACTAAAAACGTTAGTCCGCTAATGAGCGCGAATAACGCAAATATTTTTTGCGGGCCTGTTGCACGCAGTACTGATGTTTTTTTATTAGCTTTGATTCGCGTGCATTTGCGTTTATTAGCGGACTCAGAATTTAACCCAGATTGTAAAAACGGTTGAGATAAAACTGTTCGTACTGGTCTGCTGGCAAAGGCTTGCTCCAGTAATTGCCCTGACCCAACTGACAACCCAGCCCTTTCAGCATCTGTAGCTGGCGTTCATTTTCCACACCGACCGCCAG